>JAUWZL010000009.1 GCA_030615305.1 Dehalococcoidia bacterium | reverse complement strand
ATCAACGGATGGCGCACCTTTTTCCCACCTTTGGGCTGCCTCATCGGCATTAAGGCTAAAGCTTATAATAGCTTGGTTATGAGGGTTAATTTCTAATAGGTGCTTTATATTATCAGACTTTGTTACAAACAATACTTTGTGTTTGTTTTGCTCTTCAAACATTGGGATAATGAACTTGGAGAAGGGCTCGCTTAAGCCTTCTCCCATTAATGAGTCAGCAAGTTCACCAGTATTTAGAATTTCAGGAGTAGTTACTTCTTCTAAAAAGCTTCTGGTATGCGCTTTCACTTTTTCTATGCTCTTAAATACGGGTTTGGCTTTAGTTGGCTGAAATCTAAAAGTGCCTTTCAGATAACACCAGGCACAGTCAAAGGGACAACCATAAGCCCATTTCAACTCAAGAAAGTGCGGACATATAACATTAGTGCTTATGGTAGGCAGAGGGGTTTTATCAAATCTCTTTATGATTGAGCCATCATTGACTTTGTCAACTAAGATTTCTTTGCTACCATCAAGTCGCTGGCGTTCTTTATAATAGATCTTAAGTGTGCCAACTCTCTTGAGGGTAGGTGACGAAGCTTCTATTGCAATAGGATTGCTTTGAGGAAAAGTTATTATATCGTCTTTACTCAATCCATAAGTTTTTGACGTAATCCTATTTACAATGACTTTGCCCTCTGCTTCAAGCTCTCGCAGTGCTTTTCTAAATTGTTTGTCTATGTAAGGTGGCTCAGTGCACCAAGGTATACAGACCTCTTCTTGAATTTTCTCGTATCCAATTCCCCTGCCCCTGAAACGTTCCAATACATATTCCTTTAAGCCTTCAATGCTATTAATGTCAAATAATCTCATTTGAGACCTCGCTACAATGTCCTGTGGGCCTAGATATTCAAAATTACCTTGTGCACCTTGATTAAACATAATCTCTTTCATTATGGAATGACCCTTGTAATTATTGGTAACATGGAGCAGATAATAAAGGGTTTGAACCTTTTCAGAGGTGCACACCCTGAAGGGCCAGCTATATCTTACTTTAGCTGACTCATGCAGCTGCTCCCTGTACAGATCTATTAAAGCTACTTCTGGTTTCTGTGACGAGGCTAATATAGCCTTCCATTTAGCTGTACCAAATAGGCTATTGAAGGTTTCTTCTAATTCTGGTAGCTGGATGAAACGCGCAATATCTCGCACCATAAAAGTAAAGAAAACTTCCGTCTTTGGATTGGATAGAACCCTAGTTATAATGCGGAAGGGGATCCCGCTGAAACCGAAAGGATCTACGAAGAAGAAAGAGGGAACTAGAATATAATCTTCCCCCATGTCTTGAAAGATTCCCTCAATAACATTAGCGAATTCGTCATTCCTTTTCTCAACTTCTATTTTTTGCCAGTTTTTAATGTTTGGCTCTTCACGTTTCAAGATTTCTTCAAGATTCTTAAAATTGTCTTCATCTTTCTCGATAAAGTAGCATACCAATTTGCCAAAGTATTCGCTTCGTCTATCCGCTAATTGTAAAGCGATGAGAGGTGATCCGAGCGTTCCATCTGTATACTCTCCTCTACCTGCGAAGCCATCAAAGTAGCCAATTTTGGGATTATATTTACCAAGAGCTGTTATCCAAACCTTTAGATATTTGCCTAACAGGATATGTTTTACCCTTGTATGTTCTCTATATTCCCACTTTTCAGGCGCAGAATCCTTCATTCTTACCTCAGCAAATACTCCTAAGCCCCTCCCCATACGGCTCTCTTATTATACCCCTTTCGGTGATGATGGCGGTGATGTAGCGGTGGGGGGTAACATCAAAGGCGGGGTTTAATACCTCAACGCCATCGGGGGCAATTCTTACCCCCTGTACATGGGTTACCTCCTCTGGGCTTCGCTCTTCAATGGGTATCTCTTCACCGGTGGCAATCTGGGGGTCAATGGTGGAGGTGGGGGCGGCGACATAGAAGGGGATATCATTTTCTTTAGCCAGCACCGCCAGAGTATAGGTACCGATTTTGTTGGCGGTATCACCATTAGCGGCAATCCGGTCGGCGCCGACAATAACACAGTTAACCTCGCCCCGGCTCATAAAGTAGCCAGCCATAGAGTCGGTAATTAAAGTAAAAGGTATATCAGCCTGCTTCAGCTCCCAGGCGGTCAGCCTGGCTCCCTGGCAGCGGGGGCGGGTCTCGGTGGCAAACACTTTTAACCCTTTGCCCTGCTGGTGTGCCCGGATGATTATCCCCAGGGCGGTGCCGTAACCGGCGGTGGCTAAGGGACCGGTATTGCAGTGGGTCAGGATGCTGAATCCATCCTCTATCAGTTGGGCACCAAAATGGCTGAGACTTCTGGTTGCCTTTTCCGCTTCGACGTGTATTCTAACCGCCTCATCTACCAGTGCTTTCTTAATTTCAGCGGTATCTTTACCGGCGGCAGCAACCCGGTTCATGCGCTCAATTACACCAAACAGGTTTCTGGCGGTGGGTCTGGTTGAGGCAATGGTTTTGGTAACTTCCGGAAACTCTTTTAGAAACTGACTCTTAGTAGTAGCCTTGATTTCACGGGCACCGAGGGCGATACCATAGGCGGCGGCGACCCCAATAGCCGGCGCCCCCCTGATATTCATATTCCTTATTGCTTGGGCCACCTTCTGGTAACTAGCCAGCTCCAGATAGACCTCTTCATGGGGCAGTTTACTCTGGTCAATTATTCTTAGTCTATCGCCAAGCCAGGCTATCGTTTTCATTAGCTTCTAGCTACGCATGGTTCTGGCAAATAGTATGGTACCCAGGATAAAGATGCCCGCTGCCCAGCCGACCAGGAAAAAGAAGTCGCCGCTTATTGCCTCCATACCTACGCCGCGGGTAATAACCGCCCGTGAGGCTTCAACGGCATGGGCAAAGGGGAAGAGGTTGGCAAAGGTCTGGATATATGACGGCATGAACTCTGCGGAGAACCAGACTCCAGAGACAATGGCAAGTGGCATTGAAAACAGCCAGCTAAGTGACTCTCCCTGATTTTCAGACTTGGATAGTGAAGCAACAACCATACCAATGCCGATGCTGCAGATAGCAGTCAATAGAAAAACGGCAAATGCCAGCCAGATGCTGCCGATTATATCCATGCCGAACAGCCAGCCCAGCAGGATAAAAATGAGTATCTGGGCGATGGCAATAGCCACCATGCTTAACGAATAGCCGGCAATGAATTCCCAGGGTCTGGCCGGGGTAGTAAGCATACGATACAGGAACCGGCTCTCCTTGTCCCGCAGCATAATGCGTCCTGAGGTAGGTATCATTATTAAAAGACCAAAGATTATTATCCCCGGTGCGATGAAGTCCATCTGGGTTATCTCGGTCTCTATATTGATATGGTTGGCAGTAATGGTTATTGGTATCTCAATTCCGGCGAAGGCACGGGTGGCGGCATTGATTGTTGAGATAATCTGCTCTGATACCAGCAGGTCGCTTTCATCATAGGTGATGTTTAAGGCTATATCACCTTCTTCGCCCTGCCATATCTGCGATACCTGTTCACCGAAGCCATCGGGAAGAACAATATAGGCCCTGAGGTCGCCCAGCTTGAGTTCTTCTAGAGCAGTATCGGCGTCATCAAAGCCAGTAATCTCAAGGGTGTCCACATTGTCCACTTGGGCAACAAAGCTCTGTGATACTTCAGTCTGGTCATTATCTATTATGCCGATGGTATAGCTGGGGGTGGTATCACCGCCAAAGGCGGCGCCAAAAAGCAACATAAACATAAGCGGGAAAGCCAGCAGAAAGCCCAGCGCCAGCGGGTCCCGGTATGTCTCTTTAAGGCTCCTTATAAATAGCTGCCAGAATCTCATCCCCTCAGTTCCTTTCCGGTTATCTTCAGGAAGACATCTTCCAGGGTTGGCTCTTTTATGTAGGCTGAGCGGATGATTACACCGAAGGCGTGCAATTGGTCAACAATTTCTCTGAAATTAAGCTGCTTATCGGTGATGGCGACGGTGCCGTTGCTTACTTCTACTTCATCATATTTGCTACGCATTTCAATTATCGCCTTCTGGGTCACGTTCCAGGCCTGAATGACCATGGTATGTGTTCCCAGCATCTCTGTTTTTAGTTCAACACTGGTACCCAGAGAGACAATCTTGCCCTTGTCAATAATACCTATGCGGTCGGCAAGAAAATCAGCCTCCTCCATATAGTGGGTGGTCAGCAGTATGGTCTTTTCACCTTTAAGCCGGGCAATATACTCCCATACCGCTCGCCTTGCCTGGGGGTCAAGACCGAGTGTAGGCTCGTCAAGGACAATGATGGGCGGGTTGTGAATTAATGCCATGGCTATATTCAGCCTTCGCTTCATGCCCCCGGAGAATTTTCTTACCTGATCCTTGGCCCTGCCGGCTAACCCCATGGTTTCCAGCATGAGCTTAGACCATGTTTGCAGCTTCTGCGGGCTGATACCATGAAGTTGACCAATAAGGTTTAGGTTTTCCAGAGAGTTTAGACGCTCAGAGAGGGTTGTCTCCTGGGGTGAGACTCCTATGACCGCTTTAACCTTAAAGGGCTCCTGGTTGATATCATAGCCCATAACCTTGATTGTACCGCTGGTGGGCTTGAGCAGACAGCAGATCATATTGATGGCAGTCGTTTTGCCGGCCCCGTTAGGCCCGAGCAGGGCAAAAAGCTCCCCCTTTTTGATATCAAGGTTGATGCCATCCACGGCGACTAGGCTGCCAAATACCTTGGTCAGGTTGAAGGTCTGGATGGCAAAGGTGTCATCCAGCGCTCTATCTGCCTCCGAGCTATGAGAAGCCATCCCGATCTCCTTGAAGTTTTATGATGATAGCGTCATTATAGCATAATTTCTAACCGGTGAGGTTAGGGGCAAAGCTGTTCTACTTCCTTGACAGGTTTGGCGGAACTAATATAGACTTGCCTGACTTACTGGTAAAACGGTGTGACAAATGGCTGATGGTTGGCAAGCTGTTGAGAGGCTTAAGAGCCAAATCGGGGTTGAGTGGCCGCCCCTGGTATATGAGATTGAGAAAGGCATGATAAGACGCTTTGCCCGGGCTGTTGGCGACTCTAATCCCCTGTGGCAGGATGAAGAGTCTGCTAAAAAGACTAGTTATGGCGGTATTATTGCCCCGCCAACCTTTGCCCTAATTCTGGGCTTTGACCAGCTTCAGCAGGTGTTAACCTCGGGCTCATCACTGACAGTGCTTCACGGCAGTACTGAGCTGGAGTGCTATCAACCAGTCAGGCCCGGGGATGTTATAACCTTAACCGCCAGGATTACCAATGTTCGTGAGCGTCAGTCAAAGATGGGCAGGACCGTATTTGTCACCTTTGATATGACCTATAAGAACCAGGGGCAGGAGGAGGTAGCCAGGTGCCGCCAGATGGCCATTATCTATTAGATCGAGTGAATGAACATGATTGGTCAGCTATATTATGAAGATGTAGCTGTGGGCAGTGAAATTACCGCTCTTACAAAGCAGCCTACCACACGCGAGTTGGTGATGTGGGCCGGAGCCTCCGGTGATTTCAACCCTATCCACTATGACAAGGATTATGCCTTAAAGCGGGGACTACCCGGTGTTGTCGTCCATGGTCAACTGGCTGGCTGCTTTCTGGGTCAGATGCTGACTGATTGGTTAGGGGAGGGGGGTAGCCTCAAGAAACTGTCTTTGGCTTATAAAGGGATGAACTTCCCCGGGGAAGCCCTTACCTGCAAGGGAAAGGTAACCAAAAAATATACCGAAAATGACCAGCATCTTTTAATCTTAAGCATCTGGGCGGAGAATCCCGTGGGAGAAAAGACAGTATCAGGTACGGCTACTGTTAGTTTGCCGTCCAGGGGCTAATATTTTAGGATGTTCCGCCCGGTTTACTAGGAGCCTCTACCAGCAGGACAGACCCTGAGACACTCGGCACACATTCCAGAGGCAGTATAGTAGCTGCAGCAGGCATATTTGTCGAGTTGGTAGGATTCTCCAGTTTCAGGTCTGGTAATAGCCTTGGCGGGACATATCTTGATGCAGGCACCGCCACACTTGAAACAGGGACTTTCTATGTTGAGATGTGCTGAGCTGGCAAATGGGGCATCGGTGAGGATGCAGGCCAATCTCACTCTGGGGCCATATTCGGGTGTAATCAATAAGCCGTGCCAGCCAGTGATACCTAATCCCGCCGCCTCGGCCACATTTTTATAGGATAGGGGGCCTTCTAAAAACCTGGCATCATAGGGGCTGCCCCCGGCAGGTAGCAGTAACCCCTTAAAACTCTGGGCGTGCAGACTCTTTACTAATTTGTAGCCTTCCCAATCAAGGTGGCCGTCAATCACATTGCCATTAGCTAGAAAAAGGTCACGTAGGGCTAAATCTCCTGTAATAGCTTTTGATGTTACCTGGTTGACCGTCTCCAGGAATACTTCCATAGCTAGCACTAATATTGATTTTACTCCCGGAAGGAGTTTCTGAGCATCATTCCATAGCTGTGTTTCTTTCCAGTCATCAAGACTCACTATTCCAATCTTGTCTACTTTCACGTCCTTTAGCAGGTCATCTAAATCTTTAATATTCTCCTTTGCCATAATACCGGGTTCTCCCTTCTGTAACTTTCGTAACAGGAATAAGCTGACTATTCCCCTAATGTTTTCAGGTTTTTATCCTTGTTTTGTTACTAATAGCTACGATGTAGCTCCATAAGGATAAAGCTGTTACCGTCCTTGACCAGATGTCCGTAGTGGACAAAGCCGCATTTATTAAAGCACTTTTGTGCCCGCTTGTTGGGGAAAAGGGTCTTAAGGTAGATTCGCCTGAGTTTCATCTGACTAAAAATATAGCTTACCAGAACATTTACTGCGTCGGTGCCATAGCCCTTGTCCCAGTACCGGCGGTCACCAATGACGATGCCCACTTCGGCTTCACCTTTCGTTTTATTGATGTCAAAACAGGCGCAGTTGCCAATGTACTCACCGTCCAGTGTTTCTATAGCAAACTCATGCCTGGTTGTTAGGCGCAGCTGGCTAGCATAGTTTAGCAGGTAATCCGGGAAATTAGCCTTCGGTGGTGGTGTGGCCGTCAAATAAGCCAGTTCCGGGTCTTTTTTCCAAGCATAGTCATTTGGAGCGTTGGCTAGTCTCTTGCGGTAAAGCCTGACCTTGCTACCGGTAATCAACTAGGTCTCCGGATTCAAAGTTGTGGGCTGATAGTGGCTCTGTTGTTACCTCAAGCTCTTGCAGGGCTTGTGCCGCTACTTGGTGGACGGCTTCACTCGGGTGACCCAGGCACTTTTCCAGGTGCTCTTTAGCTTCATTGCTGCCTATTTTGCCCAGCGCTTGGATAGCGGCCAGTTGAACGTCGGCATCGGCGTCATCAGTAAGTTCAATGAGCTGGGCAACGGCTTCAGCCTCACCCAGTTCACCACAGGCTCCGGCGGCTTCATAGCGTGCTTCAACATCAACGCTGGCTAGCTCTCTTTTTAAAATTGGCAGCCAGCAGGGGTCGCAGTTCTTGCCCATTGCGTATAGAGCGCTGACCTTAAGTCCAGGATTACCACTCTGGTAGGCTGCCTTGATAGACCGCCTCACCTGGGACAGGCTCAGGGGAGCAACTGCTTCCAGCGCCCGGCGCCTCGTTTCTATGGGCCTACTTCTATCACCAATGGTGGTCAGTAGAGCCTGGCTTAGCCTGAATATGTAATCAGAAGGCAGCTTCTGGTGCTCAGCCAGCATGGCAAATCTGCCCAATGCTATGGCTGCCGCCTGCTGGACTTTTACCGAACTGTCCTGCTCCATTAGATTAATTAGGGGCTCTATCAGGGAGGTTTCTTCATTTTCCCAGAGACCCTCAATGGCTATACTGCGTAACTCTTCGTCTTGGTCTTTCAGGTGGTGTTTAAATATACTATCGAAGCTGAGGACAACGTTGTCCTCAGCCAACTCAACCAGCCGGTGCATAATCTGACGCCGTCGTTTTGGCTCAATCCTCTCCCAGACATCGTCCAGGAATCTAAGTTCCTCCGGGTTCAGGTCTGATAGGTCGGCTAACCTTGAACTCAGCAGTGGCTGGTTGCTGTCAGCCAGGCTGGCAATGGTCTCCTTAATAGGTAGCGGTCTATCGGCTTCCATAGCTTTAGGTCTCTCTTTCCTCATCTTCTCCACGTTCCCAGATGGGCTCAGTGAAGTAGTCTATGTATTCTTCCATAGCCTCGGCAGCCATCTGCTTCATTGTCTCTCTTGTTTCGCTGGCTAGCTGAGCCAATTCATCAGTATCAATTTCAATACCCAGCATCTTGGTCAGTTTTTTGAGTATAGCAAGGGCAGCTATCGGATTCTGTACTCTGGTGGCGTATGTGGGTACTTCACCAAGCAGGCAGATGCCATCAATATCCCTTTTCTTGGCTACCCCAAGGAGTAGTCCATTCAACCCGGAAATCTGGAGGTTGCCTCCCTGTACCAGATTATACCCTTCCAGCTCCTGAGCTACCGCCTGACTGGTACCCACCCCCCAGACTCTGGGTTGCTCGGTGTGGTGGATTCGGGTCAGGGCTGCGGCGCAGGTATATACCTTCTTGACCCGGAACCTCTGCCCGACATCAAGGACACAATTAGCCATATCGTACTCTTTAGTAGCTGGTTGTGCCTCTCCGATGAATAGAATTATATCACCGCCGCCGGCACGGTTTTTCCAGTAGTAAAACCTGCTTTGCGGGAACTGAGGTTCCTCTACTACATTATCCTTGACCAGAACCCCGATAGGGTCAAAGAAGTAAGAGGCCTGCACCTCAGCCAGTCGCTTGAATTCCAGTTTTCTAGCTAAGTATGTGGCTACTATCATGGCCACATTGCTTATACCGGGCCAGGCGGCCAGCATGTTGGGTGTATTGAGCTTTGGTCGGGCATAAAGCTTGACTAAATCTTTAATCTCACTTCACCTCTATTTATTATAGGTAACCCCATCCCCTTTATCCCCTTCCCCTTGATAAGGGGAAGGGGAATTTGTTATATAAGAGGGGCTTCGTCCCTCTTTGACTCCCCTGATAAATGGCTACTTACTCGCTACCGACAGGCTGGGGCAGTATAGAGACGGGCTGTTAAGAAAGCCGCCCACCCACTTGGCATCACTGCCAATAGCTATAATCTGTTTAAGAACCTGGTAGACGTTTCCCGAGACCATGGTATCCTTAACCCTACCTACTATTTTACCACTTTCCACTTTATAGCCCAATAGGACATTGCCGCTAAAGTCACCGCCCAATATATTGCCCTGTTCGGCCCCCATTAGATACTCAATAACCAGCCCTTCTTTAATATCGGCTAGCATGTCATCAAATGATGTATCCCCCGGTTGAATGATGAAGGCACTCGGTGATGGGGTCGGTAGTCCACCCCCGGGCCGTCGGCCATTACCGGTGCTCTGGGTATTAGCCAGAGCCGCTGTCTGCAGGTCATAAAGGAAGCTGGCTACTGTCCCGGCTTCAATAAGTGGAGTGCGCCTGCTGGCTACCCCTTCATCATCAAAGGGGCGGCTGCCGGGACGGTAGGCTATGGTGGCATCATCCCAGAGCCAGAATTTGCTGTCGAAAACGGGCTTACCCAGGCTGTTGCCTATAGGTGATGCCCCCTCAAGCACCGTCTTGCCGTTGAAGGCAGCCATCAAGGGTGAAATTAAGGCGCTCATGACACCATCGGGGGTGAATATTACCGGCATAGGCTGGCTTGGTACCGAGGCCCGGTCTTTGGCCCGTTCCAGTTGCTTAATGACTACATCAGTTACAGCTCTGGTGTTAGTTATGGGATGGCATGAACTCTCACTTTCACCAACGAAGAGCATGTCGGTACCCCGGATAAGGCTGCCACTAATACCCAGGCTGAAGATGCTTTTTCTATAGCTTGCCTTGTTGCCGCGGGAATTCATGATATTAACTGAGACAATACTCTTAGTCACCCCGGCTTCACATAAAATATCTGGAGTATGCTCCTTAACCGTGGCTATCATTTCTTCCCCGTGACCAATCATCTGCTCAAGTGAGACAGACTCAACTTCAGGGTCGTAGGTATCAATCTGGGGGTAATAGGTTGGGGCAGGGAACTCAAACTTAGCCTGCATTCCAAACTGGGCTGTCTCCACAGAGGCATCAATTAAACTCTGAACATCATCTAGGTTGGTGGTAACGCCATAGCCAATCTTGCCTCTTCTGATAATGCGCAGTGCCGCACTACGGCTCTGCTTGCTCTGGATATGCTTCAGGCGGTCGGCTTCAAATTGGACCGGGGTCTCCTCAGAAGAGACCAGGAATACTTCGGCTGCCTCAGCTACCTTTTGGGCTTGGTCAAGGATTTTTTCCATTACCTGCCTCCGACTAGGCAGTGGCGGATGCGGATATGCGGGCTGCCATTTGAAACAGGCAGGGGCACCTGCTCTCCCTTACCACAGCCACCACCCTGGTTCATTTCCAGGTCATCACCAATGGCGTCTATGTTCTTGAGGGTGGTAAATACATTGCCGGTAAGCACCACCGGCCGCAGCATCTCAGCAATCTTGCCATTGCGTATCATATAGGCTTCACTGGCAGAGAAGGTGAACATCTCCATACTGGTCATGCCGCCATACCAGTTTCTGGCATACACCCCTTCCTTGATATCGGCTATCATGTCACTAAAAGGGACTGAACCCGGCTCAATGTAGGTGTTGCTCATGCGGACAATGGGTGGGTAGCGATAGCTAATAGCTCTGGCATTACCAGTAGTTTTCTCCTTCATCTTGGCCGCCGTTTCCCTGGAGTGGAGCCGGCCCACCAGTTTGCCTTCCCTGATGAGGTAGTTTTTGCTGGCGGGTACACCTTCATTATCATACTTATAGCTACCTCGTAGGTTTGGTACAAGGGCGTTGTCAACAATATTAAGCTCGGGGCTGCCGAACTCCTTGCCCAGGGCCATAATCTGACGCAGGTTTTTATTTTCATAGACAAAGTCAGATTCAGACAGGTGGCCAAAGGCTTCGTGGACAAAGACCCCAGCCAGCACCGGGTCTAAGACCACGGTATATTCCCCTCCCTTTACCTGTGGCGCCGATAGCAACTCTACGGAACACTGTGCCATCTGTGCCACCTCGTGGTGCAGGCCCTGGATGGCACTGAAATCCCCTCGGCTACCCAGGCTCAGGTTCGCCTGCTGTACCTGGTTACCATCAGTGGCAACAGCCACCAGGCGTAGGGTAATGTCTGCCCTCTCCTGCTCAATGTAACTACCCAAAGAACTGATGAATATTGACTTTTTATAGCTATCGCCATAGTTAATGACTGATGTCTGAAGCTTGGCAGTTTGCCAAATAATACTGTTATATTCATCCAGTAGCTGCTTCTTTTTGGCCAAGGGGATATCCACCGGGTTCTTGCTAGTGCCGGCGGGCACTTTATCAACCACCGGCGCCATCGGGGCCAGCTGGCTTTTGCCTTTACTGGCAAGCTGGGCCTGCTTGATGGCCAGCTCTATTTTACTTGGTAGTTCGTCAAGGTTATTAAAGCTGGTAAAGCCCCAGCCGTTCCTTACCAGGGCGCGCACATTTCCCCCAATAGCCGTGCTTCTGCCAATGGACTCAAGCTTCCGGCCCCGGTAGCTGATATGGCTGGCATTACTTTGCTCAAGGTGAGCCTCCAGATAATCAGCGCTTTTTCCCTTGAGTGCTTCGGCTAGCTGGTGGCCAAGGGCTTCAATGTGCGGCAAGGCTACTCTCCATATGTCGGGTATGAGGTAACCTTAGTAGTTTACTGAGATGCCAGGATTATTGTCAATTCATATACTGGTCTCAGGGATTAAACTTGGTTGACAAAGGGTTGACATTGTGATAGTATTTAACTTATCTAAATTGTACCTTAACAACTGGATAGCGGAAGGAAGCCACAAATAAAGTCAATTTTTATTGTTTAGAGAGTTTGATCCTGGCTCAGGATAAACGCTGGCGGCGTGCATTATGCATGCAAGTCGAACGGTTCTGATTTTATCAGGATAGTGGCAAACGGGTGAGTAACACGTAAGTAACCTGCCCCTAAGTGGGGAATAACCTCGGGAAACCGAGGCTAATACCGCATGTTGTGGTGGAGGTAAGGCTTCATCACCAAAGCCTTCGGGCGCTTGGGGAGGGGCTTGCGGCCGATTAGCTAGTTGGTATGGTAATGGCTTACCAAGGCGATGATCGGTAGCTGGTCTGAGAGGATGGTCAGCCACATTGGGACTGAGATACGGCCCAGACTCCTACGGGAGGCAGCAGCAAGGAATTTTGTGCAATGGGCGAAAGCCTGACACAGCAACGCCGCGTGGGGGATGAAGGCCTTCGGGTTGTAAACCCCTTTTCTCAGGGAAGAATAATGACGGTACCTGGGGAATAAGCCTTGGCTAACTACGTGCCAGCAGCCGCGGTAATACGTAGGAGGCGAGCGTTATCCGGATTTACTGGGCGTAAAGAGGGCGTAGGCGGCCTTTCAAGTCGGATGTGAAATCTCCCGGCTTAACTGGGAGGGGTCATCCGATACTGCTGGGCTAGAGGGCAGCAAGGGGAGGTGGAATTCCCGGTGTAGTGGTGATATGCGTAGATATCGGGAGGTACACCAGTGGCGAAGGCGGCCTCCTGGGCTGTTTCTGACGCTGAGGCCCGAAAGTGTGGGGAGCGAACAGGATTAGATACCCTGGTAGTCCACACTGTAAACGATGGACACTAGGTATAGGGAGTATCGACCCTCTCTGTGTCGAAGCTAACGCTTTAAGTGTCCCGCCTGGGGACTACGGCCGCAAGGCTAAAACTCAAAGGAATTGACGGGGGCCCGCACAAGCAGCGGAGCGTGTGGTTTAATTCGATGCAACGCGAAGAACCTTACCAGGGCTTGACATGTCGGAAGTAGCGACCCGAAAGGGAAGCCACCTGTTAAGTCAGGAGCCGTCACAGGTGCTGCATGGCTGTCGTCAGCTCGTGCCGTGAGGTGTTCGGTTAAGTCCTGCAACGTGCGCAACCCTCATCGCTAGTTGATTTCTCTAGCGAGACTGCCCTGCGAAACGGGGAGGAAGGTGGGGATGACGTCAAGTCAGCATGGCCCTTATGTCCTGGGCTACACACACGCTACAATGGGTGGTACAATAGGTAGCAACAGAGCGATCTGAAGCCAATCCTAAAAGCCATTCTCAGTTCGGATTGCAGGCTGAAACTCGCCTGCATGAAGTCGGAGTTGCTAGTAACCGCAGGTCAGCATACTGTGGTGAATACGTTCTCGGGCCTTGTACACACCGCCCGTCACGTCATGAAAGTCGGCAACACCTGAAGTCGATGGGCTAACCCTGGTTTTTCTGGGG
>JAUWZL010000003.1 GCA_030615305.1 Dehalococcoidia bacterium | reverse complement strand
TACAGTTACTGCCCGGTTAGATAATCAGCTCCTCAAAGCGTAATCAGCATATCTGGGTAATACCCGGTGGAGATAATGGCCGGTGGCTGAAGCCGCCTCTCCGGCTATCTCTTCGGGTGTCCCCGTGGCGACAACAAAACCACCTTTATCACCAGCTCCAGGCCCAAGGTCAATAATCCAGTCGGCATTCTTAATCACATCCAGGTGATGCTCAATGATAACCACCGTATTGCCAGTATCAACCAGACGCTGCAGTACTCTGAGGAGAGCGGCTACGTCCTCAAAGGCAAGGCCGGTAGTTGGTTCATCTAGAATATAGAGTGTCCTGCCCGTAGCCCGCTTGGATAGCTCTGTAGCCAGCTTCACCCTCTGCGCTTCTCCACCGGAAAGAGTAGGTGCCGGCTGACCCAAGCGGATATAACCCAGCCCCACATCATGCAGGGTCTTCAGTTTATTCTTAACCTTGGGGAAATGGTCAAAGAAAGCCAGTGCTTGCTCCACAGTCATATCCAGCACTTCGGCTATATTCTTGCCCTTGAACCTAATTTCCAAAACCTCGCGGTTATAGCGCTTGCCCTTACACACCTCACAGGGGACGGTGACGTCAGGCAAGAACTGCATCTCAATCTGGATAAAGCCCTCACCGCGGCAGGCTTCACAGCGCCCACCCTTGACATTAAAGGAAAACCGGCCCGGAGCATAACCCCTCATCCGAGCCTCGGGAACGGTGGCCAAAAGCTCACGAATAGGGGTGAAGGTTCCAGTATAGGTAGCTGGATTGCTGCGAGGGGTACGGCCAATAGGAGATTGGTCAATATTTATTGCCTTATCAATATGTTCCATGCCAGTGATGCCATCACAGTCACCGGCTCTCTCCTTTGACCGATACATAATCTGGGCCAGCCTTTTATACAAGATATCACTAATTAGGGTGCTTTTACCACTACCAGAGACCCCGGTGATACAGACAAATTTACCCAGGGGAATGCGGACATCTATGTTTTTCAGGTTGTTCTGCCTGGCGCCTCTCATGATTATTTCTTCACCTGAGCCAGGGCGGCGCTCCTGCGGCAAAGAAATCTGTTTCGCCCCACTGAGATATTGACCTGTTATTGACTCTTTTGAGTTTATAATATCAGTCAGCGTGCCGGTAGCCACAATCCAGCCGCCGTGCTCACCGGCACCCGGCCCCATATCAATAATATGGTCAGCCGCCCGCATCATGGCCTCATCGTGCTCAACAACTAAAACAGTGTTACCCAGATCCCTCAGCCCTTTCAGGGTCTCAATCAGTCTATAGTCGTCCGCCGGGTGAAGGCCCACTGTCGGTTCATCACAGATATGGAGGACGCCCATCAGTCCACTGCCTATCTGGGTAGCCAGGCGGATTCGCTGTGCCTCGCCACCAGAAAGGGTGCCTGATGTACGGTCAATTGTGAGATAATCCAGGCCAACATTCTCAAGAAAGCCCAGGCGTGCGTTAAGCTCCTTAAGAATTTGACGAGCAATTATCTGTTCCCGCTGGCTGAGTATCGTCTCTTTGTCTCCAAGAGCAGCCACCCACTCCAACGCTTGGTTAACTGACATTGAGCTAACCTGGACAATACTCCTGCCACCGATGGTAACCGCCAGAGCCTCCGGTTTAAGCCGCTTCCCCCCACAAACGGGACACAGCCGGGATACCATGTAGCGCTCAATCTCAGCCCGGGAATGTTCAGATTCGGTATCCCGATATAGCCGCTCCATACGGGGGATAACCCCTTCAAAATCGTAATAATATTCTCTAACCCGCCCGAAGCGATTTCGGTATTTTAATGGCTCTCCCCCCTCCCCGTAAAGTATAAGCCCGAGTTGATGCTTGCTAAGTTCTTTTACCGGGGTATGCAGGGAAAAGCCATGGCGCCGGGCTAAAGACTCGAACTGCTCGTAGTACCAGGATGAATACCACCCAGGGCGAATCGCCCCTTGAGTTATACTGAGTTCCTTATTGGGGATAACCAGGTCTGGGTCTATCTCCAGCTTAACCCCCAAGCCAGTGCAGGCGGGGCAGGCGCCGTGAGGGCTGTTAAAGCTAAAGGTCCTGGGGGCAATCTCACCCAGGCTGATGCCACAGCGGACACAGGCGAAGTGCTCCGAGAATAATAACTCCTCACCATCAACTATAGACACCAGAACTACCCCCGCTCCCAGCTTGAGAGCCGTCTCTACCGAATCGGCAATACGGCTCTCGCTGCCGCTCTGTCCGATGACCAGTCTGTCAATGACTGCCTCAATAGAGTGCTTCTTATACTTGTCCAGCTGAAAGTCCTGAGACAGGTCATAGATATGCCCATCAACCCGAACCCGGGCATAACCAGCTTTACGCAAATCATTAAACACCGACTGATACTCACCCTTACGGCCTTTAACCAGCGGTGCCAGGATCATGATGCGTGTGTCTTCCGGCAAAGCCTGAATGGCATCAACAATTTGCTCTACTGTCTGCATGGTAATTTCCCGACCACAATTTGGGCAATGGGGGTGGCCGGCCCGGGCGAAAAGTAGGCGCAGATAGTCATATATTTCGGTTACTGTGCCCACTGTAGAACGAGGGTTGCGGCTGGCACCCTTCTGGTCAATAGAAATAGCCGGGCTCAAGCCCTCAATATAGTCCACATCAGGTTTTTCCATCCGGCCCAGAAACTGGCGGGCGTAGGCGGAAAGCGACTCCATATAGCGGCGCTGTCCTTCGGCATAGATGGTATCAAAGGCCAGCGAGCTCTTGCCCGAACCGGAGACACCGGTAATAACCACCAGCTTGTCACGGGGAATGACCACATCTATATTTTTAAGATTATGCTCACGAGCCCCCTTGACCAATATGGCATTTATCGGCAATTTTTCCTCCTTAACAGTACTATTTTAGCATTAGCCCCTGGCATAGAACAAGCACCTAGAAATATAGGCTAGGCTGAGCTATAATAAGCACCAAGGGGTAGAAATTGGCTCAAGACTTCAAGGCTTTGGTTAAAGATGAGATAGACAGTCAGCGCCACCAATTTGGTGAGCTGAGCCTGAAAATACACTCTCACCCAGAGCCGGGTTTTCAGGAACACAAAGCCTCAACCTGGTTGACCCAGTACCTTGAGGAAAACGGCTTTAATGTACAACGGGGTATTTGCCAGCTGCCAACCGCCTTCAGGGCGAGCTACGGCGGTGGCCAACCAGTTATCGCTATGCTAGCAGAATATGACGCCCTGCCCCAGCTTGGCCATGCTTGCGGTCATAATCTAATAGCCACCAGTGCCGTCGCTGCTGCCGTGGTATCCAAGCCAGCTATTGACTACTTCGGCGGTAGTCTTCTTGTCATCGGGACACCGGCTGAGGAACTGTATGGCGGTAAGATAATAATGGCCCAGAGGGGAGCCTTTCAAGATATTGATATAGCCATGATGGTGCATCCATCAACACATGACACTGCCACTACAAGAGCCCTGGCCTGTATTTCACTTGAGGTTGAGTTTTTTGGCCGGGAGGCACATGCCGCCGCCCACCCAGAAGAAGGCATCAATGCCCTGGAAGCAATGCTCCAGTCATTTAACGCCATAAATTCACTGCGCCAGCATATCAAGGAAAGGGCCCGCATCCACGGCATTATCACCGATGGCGGCCAGGTAGCCAATGTTGTCCCGGCTCACAGTTCGGCAAGCTTCCTGGTACGCTCTCCAGATAAAGCCTACCTCGAGGAACTAAAACAAAAGGTGTTAAACTGCTTCATCGGAGCCGCCACTTCAAGTGGCGCCCGCCTGGAATACCAGTGGGCCCAGGTTCAGTATGCCCCGATGCGTAATAACCTGACCATGGCCCAGATTTTTATCAAAAATATGAGCTCCCTAGGGCGCAAGATACAGCTGGAAAACCCGGACCAATCCTTTGGCAGTACTGATATGGGCAATGTCAGCCAACTGGTGCCCAGCATCCATCCCTCGGTAGCCATAGCCCCAACGGGAGTGTCCATTCACTCCCCCCAGTTTGCTGCGGCGGCTGCTTCCGAGCTCGGCAGCCAGGGCATGATTGATGCCGCCAAGGCTCTGGCCATGACGGTAGTGGACTTGTTAACCAGTCCGGAAACTGTTGCCAGAATCAGGGAAGAGTTTACCGAGAATCTATGATTTAAAAAGGCATACCCAAGGCTTGGCTTACTACCCATCCCCTATGGCTTGAGGTATAATAGAAGGACAAGACTAATTACCACTGACAGCGGTAAAAGGAGAGCCAGTGAAAGTCTACCTGGGCATTGATGTTGGCTCAGTATCTACCAAGATGGCTGTGCTGGACGGGAATAACGAACTTGTAAGCCACATCTACCGGCCGACACAAGGTAACCCGGTCAGGGCAGTGCAGCAAGGACTGAAACAGTTAAGGCAGCTCTTGCCTGAGGGTGCTGATATCTGCGGGGCGGCTACTACGGGAAGTGCCCGCTACTTAGCCGGGGTTATTGTTGGCGCTGATCTAGTTAAGAATGAGATTACCAGCCAGGCTACCGCTGCCCTGCACTATATTCCCCAGGCACAAACCGTCATTGAAATCGGAGGCCAGGATAGTAAAATTATCATCATCAGAGATGGTGTCGTAACTGACTTTGGCATGAACACGGTATGTGCCGCCGGCACAGGCAGTTTTCTCGACCACCAGGCACAGCGCCTGAATATGAGTATCCGGGAGTTCAGCCGGCTGGCACTGAAAAGCAATAGCCCAGTAAATATCTCCGGCCGATGCACCGTTTTTGCCGAATCAGATATGATAGGAAAACAGCAAACGGGGCATCGGACTGAGGATATTGTCTATGGTCTGTGCCGGACACTGGTGCGCAATTACCTTAGTAATGTCGGCCAGGGAAAGGATATCAAGCCGCCGATAGTATTTCAGGGTGGGGTTGCCTTTAACCAGGGTATAGTCAGGGTACTCAAAGAAGAGCTTGGCACCGAAATTATCGTCCCGGCCCACCATGAAATCATGGGAGCCATAGGAGCAGCACTTCTGGTACACCAAGAGATAGATAGTGATGAAAGCCAGTTCAAGGGTTTCGGTGTGAGTGATGAGAAGTATGGCACTTCTACATTTGAGTGTGAAGCCTGTCCCTATCGCTGCGAGATAGCCCAGCTTCGCCTAAATGGCCAGGTCCTGGCCAGCTGGGGAGAGCGCTGTGACCTGTGGCAAGAAGCCCCAGAGACCAGGTGTTTTAGCTGAGGAAACATATGAGAATAGCCGTAGATGCCTCTGGCGGCGAATATGCCCCCCACGAAATAGTTAAGGGGGTCATAAAAGCCGCCCACGAGTACAAGATGGACATCGCTCTGGTGGGCAAAAAAGCCACGCTCCATGTGCTGGCCGGTAAACACCTAAAAAAACTGAACCTCAGCCTCATCGAAGCGAGCCAAACAATTGATTTTCACGAGCACCCTATGGAAGCAATACGTGAGAAGCCGCGTTCCTCAATAGTAGTCGGTATAAATTTGCTAAAAGAAGGCAAGGCTGATGCCTTTGTTTCCGCCGGTAACACCGGAGCAGTGCTATGTGCCGCCCTGTTCAGCCTGGGCAAGATAGAAGGCATTGAGCGCCCGGCTCTAGCCAGCCTTGTTAGCCTCAACCGCTCCTCCCCGGCCCTTCTCATTGATGCCGGTGCTAATGCCGACTGCCGACCAAGCCACCTTCTTAAATTTGCTGAACTGGGTAGTATCTATGCCCAGCATATTTTCGGTATAGACTCACCACGCATCGGCCTACTCTCAAACGGGGCAGAAGAGACCAAGGGCAATCGCCTGACTAAGGAAAGTTACCAGCTGCTAAATAAGTCAAATTTAAACTTCATCGGTAACATAGAGGGCACCGATATAGCCAAGGGAACCGCTGATGTCATCGTTACTGATGGTTTTACCGGAAATATAGTCATCAAGACCGTTGAGGGGTTGGGGGACTCCTTTATCAAGGTGCGACAAGTAGCCCATTCCGCCAACCAGGGTGCCCATGACCTCCGTGGGCGTGCCCTGCTGGCTGATGTTGGCCTGGGCTTTCTGGTCAAAGGCATGGACTACAGAGAATATGGCGGGGCCTGTCTTTTGGGAGTAAAGGGGAATGTCATTGTGTCTCACGGCCGCAGCCAAGCCAGGGCCATCAAACATGCTATTGGCTTAGCCAACCGGACGGCAGAAGGAAACATCTGCCAGCTAATCAGCCAAGGTGAAAAGTGAAAAAAGAATATGATGTAGTTATTATTGGTGGTGGACCTGCCGGGCTCACTGCTGGGCTTTATTCTGCCAGAGACAGACTAAGTAGCCTGCTCATAGAAAAGAGGATAATCGGCGGTAAGATAACCGAAGCTGAGCGGGTTGATAACTACCCGGGGTTTCCAGAGGGTATCAGCGGTCTTGAGCTGACCAGGCTAATGCATGAGCAAGCAACAAAATACAGCCTGAAAAGCATTTTTACTGAGGTTACCTCCATTGAAATTGATGGGGAGCAAAAAGTAATCAAGACTACCAATGGTGACTTTGTTGCCCGGGCGGTAATTGTAGCCGGTGGCTCGGAAAGAGTAAAACTCGGCATTCCCGGGGAAAAGGAATTTACTGGCAAGGGAGTATCCTATTGTGCTACCTGCGATGGCCCCTTTTTCACCGATAAACCGGTGGCTGTTATCGGCGGTGGTAACGCCGCCATTTATGAGGCCTTGCATCTAACCAGGTTCGCATCTAAGGTTACCGTGATCCACCGCCGTGACCAGCTGCGGGCCTTTGCCATTGTCCAGGAGAAAGCCTTTGCTGAACCTAAAATAGAATTCCTATTGAATACCGTGATTGAAGCCATTGAGGGCAAGGATTTTGTCCAAAAGTTAAAGCTGCGGCAGGTAATAACCGGCGAGGAGTCTTTCCTGGAGGTGGCCGGAGTCTTTATGGCTGTCGGCTTAAAGCCCAATACCGAGTACCTAGCGGATATTCTACCACTGGATGAGCAAGGTCGTATCATCGTTGACGCCGGGATGCAGACCAAAATACCGGGTATTTTCGCCGCCGGTGATATTCGCTCGGGTTCTATCCGGCAGACCATAGCCGTTGCCGGCGACGGCGCTACCGCCGCCGTGAGTGCCAAGAAATTTATTGACGGAGAACAGGTTTTCACCCCACCATCTGTTGAAGTATAATACTTATTAAGGATAGCAAACTATGAAGGTCGTTTTTCTAGAAGATGTGCCCAATATAGCCAAAGCCGGCGAAGTAAAAGAGGTAGCTGATGGCTATGGCAGAAACTTTCTCATACCCAAAAAGCTGGCCGCCTTGGTTAGGCCTGAAATAACCAGCCGGCTTGAAGCCCAAGGCCGGGAACAAACCAAGAAACAGGAAAAAATGGAGACTGAACTGGCTAGGATGGCTGACCAGCTAGAAGGCAAGGAGATCACCCTTAAGGCCAAAGCTGGCGCCAAGGAACGACTCTATGGCCGGGTCACCAGCGCTGATATTGCCGCTGCGCTGGAAAGAACAACCGGGATAACCGTTGACAAAAGAAAGATAGAGTTGGCTGAGCCCATCCGCGAACTGGGCAGTTTTGATGTAGCCATCAGACTGGCCAAGGATGTAATACCCAAAATAAAGGTCACTGTTGGCGAAGAGGAGGCTGGCTAATGCCCAATGATAAACTGCCGCCACATGACATTGATGCTGAGGAGTCGGTAAACGGCTCGCTGCTTATTGATGGCAAAGCCATCTATGAAGTGGCCATCCGGCTGCAGCCGGAAGATTTCTACAGTGAGCAAAACAGGTGGATATACCAGGCCTGCCTGTCGCTTTATAAGCGTGATGAGGCAATAAACCAGATAACAGTGGCTCAAGAGCTGGACCGACAGGGGAAACTGGAAAAATGCGGTGGTGCCGCCTACCTTAGTCACCTCATATCTGTAGTGCCTACCTCGCTTGACATTGAACACTACGCCCGAATCGTTTATCGCCTGTCAATAATGCGCCAGCTAATTTCAGCAGCCGATAGAATATCCCACATTGGCTATGAAGCCGACCCGGATGTTAGTTCCGCCCTTAATAGGGCCGAGGATGCCCTGTTCCAGCTTCGCCATGAACGAGGTACACTGGACTTTATCCACATCAAACAAGTGCTGGACAGATACTTTGAGGTCCCTCCCCCACCAGAAGCAGAAGGCTATCAGCCAATCCCCCAAGTGCTATCAGGCCTTACCGGGCTGGATGACTTCTTGGGTGGCTTCCAGCGTGCTGACCTGATTATAGTTGCCGGCAGAACGAGCATGGGCAAGACCAGCCTGGTGCTCAACATCACCCGAAACGCCGCCGTGGAACAGGGGGCTTGCGTGGCCCTGTTCAGCCTGGAGATGTTCCGCGAGGCACTGGTGCAGCGCCTTCTCTCCAGCGAATCAGGGGTAAACTCAAGGCGGATTCGCCTCGGGCTGAACACAGAGGATGAGGAAAGGCGGATTATGGAAGCCCAGGGCAAACTCTCGGAGGCACCTATCTATATTGATGACTCCCCCCGACTCCGAATGGTGGAGATGAGGAGCAAGGCCCGCCGACTCCACTATGAACGCGGCATTGACCTCATTATTGTTGACTACCTGCAACTGCTGCAGAGTGACGGCAGAGTTGAAAACAGGGTTCAGGAAATCAGCTACATCTCCCGCTCCCTAAAGGCACTGGCCCGCGAGCTAAAAGTACCGGTGATTGCCGTCTCACAGCTCAGCCGGGCCGTGGAATGGCGGGCATCACACATACCTCAACTATCTGACCTGCGCGAAAGCGGCAGTATTGAGCAGGATGCTGACCTGGTTATTTTTATCTACCGGGATGAGGTCTACTATAATGAGGAGGATTGGCAAAAAGATCACCCGGATAAAGAATACCCGAGAGAAATGGCCGATATCATAATTGCCAAGCACCGTAACGGGCCCACCGGTCAGGTAAAGCTACGTTTCCGGCATAGCCTGGTCAAGTTTGAAAATATTGCCAAAGCGGAGCCAACGTTGCTATGAAGCATTTTACTGGTTTCCCGGCCAAGATGGAATTTACTCCGATCCCAAATCTTTTTTTCAGCCACCTAATGCCACAGATTAGCGATATAACCGAGCTAAAGACTGCACTACACATTTTTATGGCAATTTACATCAAAAGGGGCTACCCTCGCTTCGTAAGCTTTGGCGAGCTATTAAGCAATAGCAGCCTGATGAGAAGCCTCGGGCAGACTACCAAATCGGCTGAAGAGGCACTTAGAAGTGCTCTGGAACTGACCACCAAGAGGGGAACCATACTACATCTGGTAGTAGACTGTGATGGCAAGCCTGAAGATATTTACTTCCTTAACACCCCGTCCGATAGACAGGCGATGGCCAAGGTTCAAAATGGAGAGCTCAAGCTTCCCGGGCTTACAGTCAGGACGAAGTTCCCCGCCCAGACTGAGGAACTACCCAATATCTTCACCCTTTATGAAGAGAACATCGGCATGTTGACACCGATGATTGCCGAGGAACTAAAAGAAGCGGAAAAGCTCTACCCTGAGAACTGGATTAAGGATGCTATTAAGAAAGCGGTTAATCAGAACAAACGCAAATGGGACTATATTTCAGCAATTCTAGAGCGCTGGACTACGGAAGGCAGGAGAGATGGAGCATATAGGCGAGACTCTGAAAAAGAAGACCCGGATAAATACATCAAGGGCAAATATGGACACATGGTCAGGCGGCACTGAAGAGGCCGAAGAACCTTCACCGGACTCAATTTGCCCTGTCTGTAAAGGAGCCAGATTTGTCCACCCATCCCTTCCCTCGGGTAAGCCAGATTTCAGCCGGGTGGTCACCTGCCACTGCACTCTTAATGAAAAGGATAAGGAACTCCGGACTCGCTTAGAGCAATACAGCAATCTGGGCTCTCTAAAGCGGCTTACCTTTGATAATCTGGTACCACAGGGCAGGAGTGGCTATCCCTTAAATCAGCAGCAATTCCGCGAGGCCTATGAGGCAGCCAAAGCATTTGCCAGTGAGCCCAAGGGCTGGCTAGTTCTAGTCGGCCCCAGCGGCTGCGGCAAGACACACCTGGCAGCGGCTATCGCTAACGAGCGTACCAAACAGGGGCACCCGGCTCTGTATAAAACGACCCCCGACCTTCTAGATGACCTGCGTTCTACCTTCAACCCTGACCGAGAAATGCCATATGACCAATCCTTTGACCAAGTACGCAATGCCCCGCTACTCATTTTAGATGACTTGGGTACACATAGCAGCACTCCCTGGGCTAAGGAGAAGCTAGACCAGCTGCTGAATCACCGCTACAACCAGGAACTGCCTACCGTGATTGCTACCAGCACCCCCATTGAACAACTAGACGAAAGAATTCGCAGCCGACTAACAGATAATACGCTATGCCAGATTCATACACTAGAAGAAAAACAAGCTTATAGTCTGGATTATGCTTGGGCACCGGGACTGGAGTTGCAAAAACAAATGACCTTTAACAATTTTGACTGGCGACGGGTCAACCTGGTGCCAGAACAACGCGAGAGCCTTGAGGAGGCTTACAGACTGGCCCTGGACTACGCTAAATCACCCGGAAGCTGGCTGGTCTTTCAGGGTGTCACCGGCTGCGGCAAGACACACCTGGCGTCAGCTATTGTCAACTACCGCTACCAAGCTGGGAAACCGGCCCTGTTTGTAGTGGTGCCCGAGTTTCTCGACCACCTACGTTCCACCTTCAGTCCCGAAAGCAAGGTATCCTATGACCAGCTCTTTGAAAGTGTAAAGACCACCCCATTACTAGTCCTAGATGATTTTGGTGAACAAGCAACCACTCCCTGGGCACAGGAGAAGCTCTATCAGGTCATTAATTACCGCTACAATGCCCAACTACCGACAGTGATTACCACCCGCAGCTCACTGGAAGATATTGAGAGCCGCATCAGCTCCCGTTTCGTTGACCCTAAGCTCAGTACACCTTTCAACATCAACGTTCCTGACTACCGAGGTGACGTGAGCGCAAAGAAGGGCACCAGAGCCTCATACCGTGGCCAAAGGCGCCGCCGCTAGATAGTCAGGCGGAATAAACGACCTTAGGGCTTGTGCTGTGGGTGATTTTCTATTAAAATGAGAGGGTTTTACAAAGAGAAGTCCGGCAAATGATAAACAGTCCAGTACTAGTGCTAAACCAGAGCTACGAAGCGCTTAATATATGCCGAGCCCGGCGGGCAATAGTATTGCTACTTCGAGGCAAGGCTGAGATGCTGGAGAATGGCCTGGGTTTCATCCACTCAGCCAATGACATTTTCCCGATACCTTCGGTAATCAAACTTGCCTACATGATTAAGCGTCCCCACCCTGAGAGAAAGCTAACTCGCCTCGGAGTTTTCCACCGCGACCGCTATACCTGCCAGTATTGCGGTAAAGAAAGCCAACAACTTACCATAGACCACGTTATTCCCCGGCACCAGGAGGGCCAGCATAACTGGGAAAACGTGGCCAGCGCCTGCATACCCTGTAACCGCCGTAAGGCCAGCAGAACCCCCCAGCAGGCTAGGATGAGGTTAATCCGCCAGCCATGCCAACCTCACAGCAGCATTCCCTTTTACATCCCTCACCATTACCTGATAAGCTTGAGCGAGTGGCAAAAATACCTGCCACCATACAGCTCGTAATGAGCTCCTTTAAGTTCCACAATTAGGTGACCCTATTCTCCTTTGGGCCCTTCTGTCTCCGCTGAGGCGGCTCTTTAACTTCGGTAGTAACCTCATCAAGAGATAATTCTACCCTGGCACCACCCTCCAGCTCAACCAATACCGTTCCCTCAAGAGGGTTGCCACCAACCACATTGGCAACGCCCATTGCTGTTTTGATGCGCTGACCCTCCTTGGGCATCTTCTCCCTCATGATACGATATTGTTCGAACTCATAGCCCAGGCAGCACAGCAGGCGACCACAAATGCCTGAAATCTTCATCGGGTTGAGAGGCAGTTCCTGCTCCTTGGCCATCCTTATTGACACCGGGCTGAACTCACTTAAGAAGCTGGCACAGCAAAGAGGACGACCACACCGGCCAAAACCACCTAGCAGCTTGGCTTCATCCCTGGGTCCTACCTGCCTCATTTCAACACGAACCTTTAAGCGGTGGCTTAATTCGCGGACCAGCTCACGAAAGTCAACCCTACTCTCAGCACTGAAGAAAATGGTCAGGCGACTGCCATCAAGGTTATATTCAGCCGATATCACCTTCATGGGCAGCTTTAGTTTGGCCACAAGCTCGGTGCATTCAGCCAAGGCCTCGTCTTCCTTTTGCTCAATTTTATCAGCCTGCTCAATGTCCTCAATGTCCGCCTTGCGTACCACCGGTTTTAAGGGCTTGGTCACCTCACTGGCCAGCACCTGAGAGGGAGCGATAACCACCTGCCCCAACTCCGGACCGCGGGTCGTCTCAACGACTACGCAGTCACCTACCTTAAGCTCAATATCAGACGGGTCAAAGTAATACACTTTGCCAGTTCTTTTGAAACGTACGCCAACAACATCAGCCATGTTAACCTCTCCATTCTCCCTACCATTTTAGAGTCTTATCTGGTAACTTTTTCTCTTTTTCTTTTGGGCATATCAAGCATCAAAACCTCCAGCACCAGGCGCGGATTGGCATTCTGTCGGAGCTGCCGCTGGGCCAGGCTGATGCTACCGATAGAAGCCCTGATCTCAGCAAGACTAAAATCACCAGCCCAGTCAGACAGCGTGTCCTCAAGATTGACATTGGTGATAGCCTCAGTAAAGCCAGTCTTAACCAGAAGCAGGTCACGCCAAAAGTCAAGCCACAGGTTTAATACCTCCTGAGTGAAGCCCCTTCTCTGACTAAACTGGGCGGCTAACTGGGCAGCATAGGTAAAGCGTCCCTCATAATCAGCATTGATTATGTCAAGAAGGCTGTCACTTCTTTCATAATACTGCTTGAGCAAATCGTCACCAAGGGCTGCCGATAACGCCCAACCGAAACAGCCGTGGCATAGCCGTGACAGGAGCTTGGCCTTCCCGGGCTCAATGCCCCAGTGAACAGTCAGGGCAGTTTCCACCTCGCCAGCCGATAGGGGGAGAAGCTCCAGCCGCTGACACCGGGAAATTACCGTCTCTGGAAGGAGGCTGCTGTTTGTTGTCAGCAGGACAAAGAGCACCCGGCCTACAGGCTCTTCCAGGGTCTTCAAAAGGCAGTTAGCCGCCTCTGTGGATAATAGCTCGGCCCCATCAATAATAAATACCTTATACTGGCCCTCAAAGGGCGGCAGGCTGGCCGAATGCTGCAGCTGCCTAATCTGATCAATACTGATTTCGGCTCTGGTTTTAACCTCACCAGCATCAGGGGTGGAGAGCAAGCCTATGGTCTGGACATCAGCATGCTTCCCTTGAGCAATTTTTTGGCACGAGCGACACTGGCCACAGGGCGGAGCATCTTCCTGGCAGTTTAATGCTTGAGCCAGATTTAGGGCCAGTGTCATCTTGCCCACATGAGGGGGACCGGTAAAAAGATAGGCATGGGCTAGGACATCCTTTTCCAGGCTGCGCTGGAGTAAAGAGACCACCCTGCTTTGTCCAACTACCTGCCACCCTGACATCAGCCTCTAAGCCTTTCTGATTTTAACTATATGCCCAACGTTGATTATATCCTGGTCAACTACAATATAGTCTGCACCTATCTCGCTGAGTATACCCTTAATCTCACTAACAAAAGCTATACTAGTGAGGACCTTCACTTTTTGTCCTATCCATTCCCGTGGTATAGCCGCCGTAAGGCGTTTTTCCATCCCAGTTCCCCCCTTTACCCTAACGTTTCTTCTAGACCAAATCGCACCGGGTCAGGTCATCAAAGGTCTCACGGCGACGAATAAGGCGTGCCTTACCCTCCCCAACCAAAACAATAGCTGGCCTGAGCGAGGCGTTATAATTACTTTGCAGTGGCAGGCAATAAGCACCACAGTCGGGTATGGCTATAATATCTCCACTTGAAACCGGCGGCAGATCAATATCCTTAACCAATATATCACCAGACTCGCAGAATTTACCAGCAATTGTAACCTGCCCGGCTTCCTCCTCCAAAGCTTTATTGGCTACCAGCGCCTCATATCTAGAACCATAAAGGGCGGGGCGGATATTATCGGCTAGGCCACCATCCACCGAGATATAGCGCTTAACTCCGGGTATATCCTTGGTGACACCTACCCGGTACAGGGCTACACCAGCCTGGCCCACAATTGCCCTCCCCGGCTCAACAGTGAGCACTGGCCAGGGCAGCTCTAACTGCCGGCATTTATTAATGACCCGGGATACTATAGCCTCAGCGTAAAGCGAGATAGGAGGCGCCGTGCTATCCAGAGTATATTGTATGGCAAAGCCACCACCGATGTTGAGTTCCTCAAGCTCAAAGCCAAGCCTCCGCTTCATATCGGCAGTAAAGTCAAGCACAACCTCAATGGCTTCCTGATACGGTTGAACTTCGGAGATAAGAGAGCCCAAATGAAAGTGCAAGCCGACAAGGTTCAAGCTGGGGGCTGACATAGCCTGGGCCACCGCCTCATCGGCACTAAATATGGGGAAGCCAAACTTACCGCCGATAACGCCAGTAGTAATATGTTCATGAGTATGAGGGTCAACCCCCGGGGTCAGACGCAGCAGGATATCGGGTATATGACCTGTCTCCTCAGCCAATTCAGCCAGCATCTGGAGCTCATCAAAACCGTCAACCACTATGCGACCAATATGATGCTTGAGAGCCAGCCTGATTTCCTCGGCTGATTTGTTATTACCGTGGAAATAGACCATATCCATGGGGAAAGCGACCGATTCGGCAATGGCCAGCTCCCCGGCTGATACTACATCCAGACCCAGCCCCTCCTCTTTAAGGACAACGGCCAGGGCTCCATTTAAAAAGGCTTTGCTGGCATAAATAACCGTGGTATCAGCATAGCGCTGGCCAAACTCATTCTTGAACTCTCGGCACTTGCTGCGCAGGCTAAACTCATCAAGTAGATACAGGGGGGTGCCGTACTCGGCAGCTAACGCCACAGTGTCACAGTCGCCAATTACGAGATGGCCCTGCTTACTAACCTTAGCAGTTAATGGAAAAAGAGAAAGTCTAGTCACCATTGCCTTCAATGATAGCAACAGCCTGCTACTTAAGTCAATTTATTGCCCACTTTACAGATGGAACCAACTTGGGCTAAAATACTATTGCCTTTTAGGACAGCCATGATTAAAGCAGTCTTTTTTGACCTGTATCATACCCTGATTTGTTATGAGCCGCCCCGGGAAGAATCCCTGGCTAAGGCGCTTAATGACTTCGGTATTGAGATAACACCGGATGCATTACGCCGACCTATGGTCGCCGCTGATGAATTCATCTACCAAGAACATGCCCGCCTTCCCATAAGCAAGCGTAGTGACGAGGAAAAGAAATCCCTTTGGGCACAATACCAGGCGATGGTGCTCAAGGAAGCCGGCATAGAACCTTCAAGAGAGCTTATTGGCAACATACTGAGCAAAATGCAGCAGATTAAATTTAATCTAGTCCTTTTTGATGACATCCTGCCCGCTCTAAATGAGCTCAAGAACAAGGGATTCATCCTAGGTCTTATATCAAACGTGGACCATGACATAGCCCCTCTTTGCCAAAAATTGGGGCTTAAACCACTGCTTGATGTATTTGTCACCTCACAAGACAGCGGCTATGCTAAGCCGCAACCCGAGATATTTAATGAGGCGGCAAAGCAAGCCGGCGTCCAGGTTTCAGAAGCGATGTATGTCGGTGACCAGTACCAGATTGATGTTATCGGAGCAAATCGGGCTGGCATGAAGGGGGTACTGCTAGACCGTGGTGGTCTCCATGAAGAGGCTGCCCAAAGTATGAAAATCCAAAATCTCTACCAGCTAGTAGAATACCTGTCCTAGAAAGCAACAAAATGGGGGCTATCTTGTAGCCCAGGCAAACTATTAACACCTGAGGAGGGAGAAATGACATTATCAATATCCAGCCCAGCCTTTCAGGACGGGGAGAGAATACCAGCTAAATACACCTGCCAAGGTCAGGACATTTCGCCACCACTTAAATGGAACCGGGTTCCCGACGAGACTCAGTCCCTGGCCCTAATAGTAGATGACCCGGATGCCCCCAGCGGTGTTTTCACACATTGGGTAATATTCAATCTGCCACCTGATAGCCGTGAGCTGCCAGAAGCTATGCCTACAGCATCTCAGCTGCCCAGTGGTGCTTTACAGGGCAAGAACGACTTTGGCAAAATTGGCTATGGTGGCCCCTGTCCACCGCCAGGCTACCCACACCGATACCGCTTTACCCTCTATGCACTGGATAGGCAGCTTGACTTAAAGGCAGGTTCATCCAAACAGC
>JAUWZL010000064.1 GCA_030615305.1 Dehalococcoidia bacterium | reverse complement strand
AATAACGGTGCATACTGTTGAGGGTGAGGTGCATTTACTCCGCCCAGCTAATACCGATATTAATATGCCCCTGGCTATAGCTTTGTCTTCCGTCTTTTTTGTTCAATACTTCGGGCTAAGGTCGCTTGGTCGTCGTTATGTGGCAAAGTTTATAAATGTCGGTGGGTTTTTAAGTAGCTTGGGAAAAATTATGAAAGGTAAGATTCGCGCCGGTTTTAGTGGGTTGATTACCGGGGTTATTGAGATCTTCGTCGGCTTTCTGGAATTGATCAGCGAATTTATCCACATTATTAGCTTTACTTTTCGTCTTTTTGGCAATATGACGGCCGGTGAAATGCTTATTTTAGTAGCCGTCTTCCTGGTACCCTTCTTATTTGCTTTGCCATTCTATGGACTTGAGTTGCTCATTGGCTTTATTCAGGCAATTATCTTTTCCGGGCTAACTCTAATATTTCTTACCGTTGCCGTATATCAACACGAAGAGGCCGGGTAAAGTCAAAATAAAAATTCTAAACAGGAGGTAGAGTATGGATCCAGAAGTAATGAAATTACTGGCGGTGGGGATGATTGGTTCACTTGGCTTATTGGGGCCGGCTTTGGCTCTCGGGCTAATCGGGTATTCAGCCCTGACGGGGATAGCCCGTAATCCTGAGGCTGGTGGCCGCATATTCACCAGCATGATTCTTATTGCTGGTCTGGCTGAGGCTATCGGCATTTATGCCTTGATTATAGCCATCATTCTGGCTATGATAGTCTAGCGGCATGAAGAAAGGAGTAACCATGGAAGAGGTAAATGTACCTAGGATTATGATAATCTTCTTTTCAGTGCTGATCGTTGTTGTAATAATTCTCTTTGGGATAATAATTACCCTGACGCTTTTCGGGTAACGACTAAAAAAGAGGTTAAAAATGGCAGAAGGTCTAGCAAATCTTGGTATAAATTTGCCAGTATTGATAGTCCAAGTTATAAACTTTGCTATCTTATTTGGTCTTCTCTATCTGGTGGCTTATAAGCCTATCATGAGGATGCTTGATGAGCGCTCCCGCAAGGTTAAGGAAAGCATGGAGCAGACAGAATACATAAAAGAGCAGGCGGCTAAGGCTGAGCAAGAAGCAGCCAAGCGTATTGCAGAGGCAGGTAAAGAAGGGAAGAAGATAATAGCCCAGGCAGTAAAGGCTGGTGAGGAGACAAGGCAAGAGGTACGACAAGAGGCTGAAAAAGAAGCTGAAAAACTCATCGCCATGTCACAGGTTGAGATACAGCAAGAGCGTGATGAAGCTGTAGGCGAGCTGCGCAAGGCTTTCGCTGATTTAACGGTACTGGCGGCGGGCAAGGTCATTGACCGCTCACTAGATAAGGAAGAACACCGCCAGTTAATTGACCAGGTGCTTGAAGAGAGCTCCGGTCTAAAAGAGAGTTAGCTTTTTGTTCGGGAGGAGTGTTAGTGGCTAGAAGATTCCTTGCCAGGCGCTATGCTCAGGCAATCTTTGAACTGGATAAGGATCGGGTAGCTGAGTGGCAGTCTGACCTGGAGAAAGTTGTCAGCCTGGGCCAGGATGCCACCATTACCGCCTATCTTGAGAACCCGAATATCCATTTTAAAGATAAAGCCAGGCTGCTACATGAGAGGCTGGGTGATATCAACCCTCTGGTACTGAACCTGGTCTACCTGTTGCTTGCCAGGAGCAGGTTGGATATGCTGCCTGATATCGCTGCTGAGTATCAGCGCTTGATTGATAGCTACCGTGGTATTGAGCGGGCTGAGGTTACTACTGCAATTCCCCTTGATGATGAGGCCAGGCTAAATTTAAGCCAAAAACTCAGCGACATAATTGGCAAGAAGGTGATTATTGAACCTGAATATGTAGATACCAGCTTAATTGGCGGGGTCATCGTCAGAGTGGCTGGCAAATTACTGGATGGTAGCACTCAAGGCAAACTGGCGGCACTAAAAAAAGAACTGAGTTAGGACAAGAATTTGGCAGGAGGTGGGCAAGTTGGCTAAGGGACAGGATATAGTTTCCGTTATTAAACAGCAGATTGAGCAGTTTGGTGCTCAGGTAACCATGATAGATGTGGGTACAGTGATTGAGGTGGGTGACGGTATTGCCCGAATTCACGGGCTGGCTGGGGCCAAGTATAATGAATTGCTCCAGTTTCCCGATGAGGTTATGGGTATTGCTCTCAATCTGGAGGAGGATACCGTTGCCGCAGTTATCCTTGGCGACGATTCCGGGATTAAAGAGGGTGATGATGTCCGCTCTACCGGGCGCATTGCTGAGGTGCCGGTTGGTGAGGTTCTTATTGGCCGGGTGCTTGACCCCTTGGGCCGTCCCTTGGATGGTAAAGGTGACATTAAGGCTCGCAAGACTCGCCCTCTGGAGAGGGTTGCCCCCAATGTGGTCGCCCGCAAGTCGGTGGATACACCGGTGCAGACTGGTATCAAGGCGATAGATAGTATGATTCCAATCGGTCGCGGGCAGAGAGAGCTTATTATTGGCGACCGTTCTACGGGAAAGACGGCTATCGCACTTGATACCATCGTCAATCAAAAGGGAGGCGACCTAATCTGCATCTATGTTGCCATTGGCCAGAAGGCGTCCAAGGTGGCGCAGGTAGTGGCCAACCTGGAATCTCATGGGGCTATGGAGCATACCATTGTTGTTGCCGCCAACGCCTCAGAATCGGCAGCCCTGCAATATCTGGCCCCCTATGCCGGCTGTGCCATAGGAGAGGAGTTTATGGAGCAGGGTAAGGACGCCCTGATTATCTATGACGACCTTTCCAAGCATGGCTGGGCTTATCGTCAGCTGTCGCTACTGCTGCGCCGGCCACCGGGGAGGGAAGCCTACCCCGGTGACATATTCTATCTGCATAGCCGCTTGCTGGAGAGGGCGGCTAAGCTGAATGAAGACAATGGCGGTGGCAGCCTTACTGCCTTACCTATTATTGAAACACAGGCTGGTGATGTCGCCGCCTACATTCCAACCAATGTTATCTCAATTACTGATGGTCAGATTTATGTCGAAACGGACCTCTTTAATGCCGGCATTAGACCGGCGCTTAATGTTGGCCTGTCGGTATCCCGAGTGGGCAGCGCTGCCCAGACTAAGGCGATGAAAAAGGTCGCCGGTAAGCTTAGGCTGGAGACGGCTCAGTACCGTGAGCTGGCTGCCTTTGCCCAGTTTGGCACTGCTGAGCTGGATAAAGCCACCAAGGCTCAGATTGACCGCGGTCAGCGAATCCAAGAAGTCTTAAAGCAGCCTCAGTTTGCCCCTATGCCGCTGGAGAAGCAGGTTATAATTCTGTATGCCGCTATCAACGGCTATATTGATGATATACCGGTGGGCAAAGTGGTGGATTTTGAAGCCAATTTCCATGGCTTTATGGAAGCCAAATACCCGCAGATAGGCAAGGCAATCGCTAAGGAAAAGGACATTAGTGACAAGACTGAGAAAGCTTTGAAGGCGGCTATTGAGGAGTTTAAGAAGAGCTTTTCTGCTGAGTAGAGCATTTATTGGGGTAGTTGAAGGGGCGGAGCCCTTTCAAAACTTATACTTCCACCTATCCTTGAAAGGAGAGGGGGTCAGGGGGTGAGGTTACCTGGCTAATATCCGTTTAATTCACCGCCGGATAAAGGGCATCCAGAATACAGCCAAGATTACCAAGGCTATGGAGATGATTGCCGCCTCAAAGATGAGGCGGGCTCAGGAGCGTGGTTTGGCTGGTCGCCCCTATTCAGAAAAGATAGTACAGGTACTAGCTGCTCTGGCGGCTCTGCCTATGGAGGAGAGAGCACTGCATCCGTTACTGCAGCGGAGACCGGTGGCTAAAATTTCAGTAGTCCACATAACCCCTGACCGCGGACTGGCTGGTGGACTTGTTAGTAACATCAATCGCAAAACAGCTAGCTTCATAT
>JAUWZL010000071.1 GCA_030615305.1 Dehalococcoidia bacterium | reverse complement strand
CGGCTCTCCTCTCTTAAGAGGGCTGATTCAGCTACTAAACGCCCGGTCAAAACCAGGTTCGTCAGTTCATATGACTGGCGGTCTTTAGGCAGGGGCAGAGACTCCTGCCAGGCAGCCAGTGTGTCGGCAGCTTCAGCCAGGCCTTCCTTATTGCGAATAATGCCCACCTTATCCCAGAGGAGCTGCTTAAGAGCAGAAAGGCTGGCTGCCGGCAAATCTTTAGCCAGACGTCTTGGCCTAAGTGAGTGGCGAACCTCGGCACTGCCAGGGGTGGTGGCTACTACTGACTCACCTACCCTGCTGGTATTTTCAATGATTCTCTTGCCAAAAATGAGCACCTCAAGCAGTGAGTTTGAAGCCAGCCGGTTTGCCCCATGGGTTCCAGTGCAGGCAACTTCTCCAGCGGCAAACAGCCCCGATATGTTGCTTTCACCCCAGTTATTAACCCTGATGCCACCTATCATGTAGTGGGCCGCCGGTGCAACAGGAATCCACTCCCGGGTTATATCCAGACCATGGTCAAGACAGAAGCGGTATATCTGTGGGAAGCGCTCGGCGGTAATATATGGTGGTAAGAAGGTAACATCAAGGAAAACATTATCTGTTCTGGTCTTTTTCATCTCGTACAGTATGCTGCGAGTGACCACATCTCGCGGTGCCAGTTCAGCCTGCGGCGTATAGTCAGGCATAAAGCGATAGCCATTTATATCGCGCAGTATTCCTCCTTCACCCCTTACCGCCTCTGATATGAGGAAAGGTGTTACCCCGGGGATGTGCAGAGCAGTGGGGTGGAACTGGAAAAATTCCATGTCTAATACCTCGGCCCCGGCCCTAAAAGCTAGGGCTATGCCATCACCAGTAGCTATCTCAGGATTAGTGCTGAACTTGAATAACTGCCCGGCGCCACCGGTAGCCAGAATCAAGAAACGACACCCAAACTCCTCAGTGGAACCAGAGCAGCAGTTAAGGGCCTTTAAGCCACCAACTTCACCATCTTGTAACAGAATATCAGTGGCCAGATGGTCTTCCAGCACCTGGATTTTGGCTGAGCGTACCCTTTCGCTCAGTGTTTCCTCAATATGTTTGCCGGTGGCATCACCCCCGGCATGGAGGATACGGGGTACACTATGCGCCGCCTCAAGAGTGAGGTCAATCTCTCCATCAATGGTGTCAAAGGGTACACCAAGATTGACCAGGTCGGTAATACGGTCAGGGGCCTCATCGACCAATATACGCACCGCCTCTTCATCACACAAGCCATCTCCGGCAGCCAGGGTATCCTTAAGGTGGAGCTCAGGTGAATCGTTTTTACCTATAGCGGCGGCAATGCCCCCCTGGGCGTATCTGGTATTGCAATCATCAATACTGCCTTTAGTTATAAGGAGCACGCTTGCCTGCTCCTGTGCCAGCAGGGCGCAATATAGCCCGGCAATACCGCTGCCAACTATGACGTAATCATAGCGATTAATCAGACTGCCTCCAAGACTATATTGTTAAAGCCTCAGGCTGGAGAGCGGCCAATAATCTCTACGTGACCTCTTCTTGTTTGCCAGCTATGCCGCGTCTGGCGACCCTTATTGTAGCCCCTGATTCTATCTTAAGGATGACACTGTCCTCCCTGAGACTTTCAATTCGACCATAAATGCCGCCTATAGTAATAACTCTGTCACCGGGCATCAAATTTGAGAGGAGTTCTTGCTGGTTCTGCTGCTTTTTGCGTTGTGGCCTGATGATAAGAAAATAGAAGACACCAAAAATCAATACCAGGAAGCCAACCATATAGATTGTGGTAGTGAAATCTCCCTCTTCTTCTGTAGCACAGCCACCTACAAAGACTACACTAATAAGCAATGCCGCTACTAACGCTAGAGTTAAAAATATTGTCCTTCCCATTTCCCCTCCTTAAATTTAGTTGGTGCTACTTAGATTCAACCCTTTCCCTGGAGTGACCAGGGGCTTGTTTTTGCAATCTTGACTTTTACCATCTGCCCCAGCAATTCGCTGTTTTCACTGAAGAACACCAGTTTACCACTTCGGCTTCTACCGTGCCACTTGCCCTTCTTTCTCCCCTCCACAAGGACTTCAACCGTCTTGCCTAAAAGCTCGGCATTTATTTCAGCGGCAATTTTCTCCTGGAGTTGCTCAACAATATTCAGCCTTTCTTTCTTAACTGCTGGCGGGATATTGTCTTCATATTCCCTTGCGGAAGTTGTCTCCTGCCTGGGTGAATAGACGGCGACATGGAGACTATCAAACCTCAACTCACGGAGCAGGTTGACCGTTGCCTGAAACTGCTCCTTGCTCTCTCCGGGAAAGCCGACAATAATATCGGTGCTGAGCGCTATTTCTGGTATCCGGCTTCGTATTTGCTTGATAAGCTGGCGATAGTGCTCAACGCTATAACCCCGCCTCATTGCCTTTAGAATCTCGTTGTCCCCTGACTGGACAGGTAGGTTTAGCTGCTCACAGACCTTGTCTAAACTGGCTATGGCTTCAATGAGCCTGAGGCTCATGTCCTTGGGGTGATTGGTCAAAAAGCGTATCCGGGCTAGGCTATCTATGTCGTTTAACTCATAAAGCAGGTGGGCTAGGTCCGGTTTGCCGGACAGGTCATGGCCGTATGAATCCACGTTTTGCCCCAGCAAGACAACCTCTTTTACCCCCCGATGCGCCAGTTCTTTTACCTCACCGACTATTTCTGCAACCGGGCGGCTCCTCTCCCGGCCACGGCGATAGGGGACAATACAATAGGAACAGAAGTTATCACAACCCTGAATAATGGGGACAAAGGTGCTGGGTTGGGGCCGCTCGGGTAAAAACTTGAGTAGCTGGCCTGGCTCCTTGAGCCACTGCGGGCAGTCACCAGGCTTAAAGAAATAGTCAACATGGGGGAATCTCTCTCTGAGTCCTGGGACATCAGAGTTGACCAGGCAGCCGGTTACCGCCAGTGTTGGAGCCGGGCGTGATTTCTTTAGAGATTTCAGAGCACTTAGCTTGTTAATAACACGGTTCTCGGCGCTCTGGCGCACGACACAGCTATTGAGTACGATTAAGTCAGCCTCCTCGGCGGTAAGGGTGGGCTGATAGCCCAGCTGCTGAAACAGACTAGCCAGCCGTTCCGATTCTGCCTTGTTCATCTGGCAGCCTATGGTCCAGATATAATAATGGGTCATGACCTCTAACACTGTAGTGCCACTGAAAATATAACCCCTTATTTAAAGGGGTATTACCTGCCTTACATGGCGGAGGGAGAGGGATTCGAACCCTCGACCCCGGTTTCCCAAGGTAAGCGCTTAGCAGGCGCCCGCACTAGACCACTATGCGATCCCTCCCTGCCTTGTAGCACCAATTAATTTTTCTTCTTATTATTATCTTTACTATATCATAACAGCCTATTTGGCTCAAAGACCATTTAAGTTTAGCAACCTCACCCCCTTAATCCCCCTCTCCTTCCAAGGAGAGGGGGAAAGAAAAAAGAGGGGGCTAACGCCTCTCTTTGACTCCCTGTTTGAGGGC
>JAUWZL010000041.1 GCA_030615305.1 Dehalococcoidia bacterium | reverse complement strand
GGGGAATAGTGAAACCCGCTACCGGTATCTCTACTCAGCTGAAGAGATACAGGAGTTATCACACAGGGTAACCAGAGCCAGCCAGCAGACCAGGCTTACCTTCGCCTTTTTCAATAATCACTGGCAGGGCTATGCCCCCCGCAATGCCATTAGTATGATGAAAACCCTTGAGCTACCGGTCAAGGAGCCACCACTCCAGGCAGCCCTGTCTGATGAAGATACAGCTTAGGCTTAAGAGTATTAATCTGGCCAAGGGTATCTTGAAGGCATTGACAAAGCATCAAGTCGGGAATAAGATTGAGTTCAAGCTACAAGTTGACTTAAATGACGATAAAAAACAAAGGAGGTGACCTTAGATGAAGCGGCTCATATTGTCGTTTCTAGTTGTCAGTGTTTTATTACTAGCAGCCTGTACCGCACCAACAGTTACCCAGACAGTCACGGTTACCTCTACAGCGACTCTAGAAACTACCCCAATAGTAACTGTTACCGCAACTACAACTTCGACAGTCACGGTTACAACCACACCGACTACAACACCAACAACTACACCACCAACCACGACCACCCCGACTACCACCCCGCCGCCCACTGGCGATGTCGTAGTGCTGAGCAGCAATGTCTTCACCACCACGAGTTCGTTCCTCCTTGATGGTGAGGCCAGACGGCTGCACATTGTTGCTGAACTGAGAAATGATTCCTCTGTTGTGATGGATATAGGAAAGGTCTTCTTCTACTTCTACGATGCTTCGGGAAAAGTAGTCTGCAAACGATGGGCCTATGCGTTTGACAACATCCTTTACCCGGGTAGCATTACGGTAGCTAAGGAGACAGTGCCATCACTCATGTACTGGACCGACGAGACCAAGAACTTTCCCGAGGACTGGGCTACATACGAGATTACTCTCTCCGCAGAGCCTTACGAGCCAGCTGAGGGACAAGCAAGACCGGTTGATGTCACTGTCCAAAACGTCGAGGTAACGGTGACCAGTACTGGAGGTCTTGATGTGACCGGGAATGTGTTTAACAGTAGTCAGGAAACAGTAAAACAAGTCACTCCGTATGCTATTCTCTATGCTTCAGACGGAACAATTTTAAATGCGCTCTCGCAACTACTGTCTATAGAGCTTCAACCGGGGCAGAGCGAACCCTTTGAGATTAAGTTCTCAGCTCAAGAGCTCATTGACTATGACCACTACATCGTCAGGGCTTATGCCGAGGGTCGGTAACCTTGATATTGATGCCGCCTGTGCCAATATGGAGCTAGATGCGCCTGAAGAGAGTAACATCCTTGCGCTAAGCACTGAAGTGCCTCCCGAAGACCTGGTGAAGCTGCTTTATCTACCCGATTTCCACGAAGAGACCTCTCGTGTCCGGCAATTTGCCATCTGGACCATCACCGATAATCCTGAGCGTGATGGCTACATGGGTATTGGCACCTTTGGATTAGGAAGTGGTCCCAGAGATGAAGAGATAGACAGAATTCGCGTTCTTTTTGAAAAGGCGGGCATCTTAACTGATAAATATAAGGCACTAAGCTAGTGTGACTCAGGAGGCAGTGCGTAGAAAGCAAGCCCCAGCGTGCCGCGGCCGGTGGCATAGCCCATTACCGGGCTGAATTCGGTAAGAAACAGTTCCACACAATTGAACTCGGATGAGACAAGCTCCTTTAGTTTCTCACCCTCATCAAGAGTATCAGCGTGCATTACTGCCACATGGACAGGCTCGGTGCCCACCCTTTGTCTCATGATTTCAATAATGCGGTCTACACCGTGCTGTTTGGTCCTGGTGATACCGGCAAAATGCACTAAACCATCATAGACAGTCAATATCGGCTTGACCCCTAGCTTGGAGCCTACCTGGGCGGCAATCTTGGGTATTCGTCCTGTCCGGTATACATAACGGATAGTCTCAAGGGCGACAGCTGCATAGACCCGCTCTCTAACTAGTCGTGCTGTTTCGGTAACCTCCTTTAGCTCCTTGCCTTGAGCTGCTGCTCGGGCTGCGGCTAAGGCAATAAGGGCTTGGGTTGCGGTGACAGTTTTGGCATCCATTACCTCAATAGCCGTTTGGGGCAGCTCATCCTTGACCTGCTCTTTGGCCACGGTTGCCATGTTGAACGCTGTGCTGAGCTTGGAGGAGAGGGTGAGGCAAAGGATGCCCGATGCTTGAGCACCCGTTTCGCGGAAAGCGCTGGCGTAATCGGCTGGAGAGGATGGCGAGGTTAAAAATTTCTCTGGAGCTCTATCTAGAAACTGATAAGCCTCAGATGCGGTAAGGTCTACCCCATCATGGTAAACCTTGTCTTCAAAGACGATTTTTATGGGGACAACTCGGATTCCATACTGCTCAATCTGCTCCTTAGTAATACAGGCGATACTATCAGTGACGATGGCAACATTACCCATGAATTTCTCCCCTATGGCATTAAATTTCCTAAATTATAGCATATCCATAATTAGCTGTGGGTTCCTTTCTTAGTCCATTGACATGGCTGGGTTAAATTGGTATATTTATTTAAGCACTGATAAAGTGTTGTAACTTAACTTACGAAGTCAGAGATGGTCCTCCGAGTTACCGGTACCTAAGGGCTTTTGCCTAGGGACGGCAACCGATTAAGGTGTAACGGGAAACCTTTACGCCGCCCGTATTTGGAAAGGAGGTCAAGGAAGGCAGCCTGTGCCTTCTAGTCTTCTATGCCTCCTTCGGGAGGCATTTCAGTTTACCATCGGGCACAGAAGGGCCAGTAGCTTAGTCCTAGCCCATATGGTAGAATAGGTAAAGAAAATGACCGGTCTTATCGATTCTTTTCATCGTCAGATAGACTACATACGTGTCTCAGTCACTGACCGCTGTAACCTGCGCTGTATCTATTGCACGGCCAAGCTGGTGCCCCATCTGACTCATGATGATATTCTTCGCTACGAGGAAATACACCGGGTGGTTCAGGCAGCAGCCGGGTTGGGTGTTAAGAAAATACGTCTCACCGGTGGTGAACCCCTAGTCAGGCCTGAACTGAACAAACTGGTTGAGTTGCTTTCCCAGGTAGAAGGCATTGACGAAATCTCGCTTACCACCAATGCCATATTTCTCGGCAAATATGCTGCCCAGCTTAAAGCGGCCGGTCTTAAGCGAGTCAATATCAGCCTGGATACATTTAAGGCAGATAAGTTCAGGTACATTACCAGCCAGGATAAGCTAAAGGACGTTCTTGGCGGTATTGAGGCAGCCAGAAATGCCGGACTAAATCCGGTGAAGATAAACATGGTGGTTATCAGGGGTGTAAATGATGACGAGCTTTTAGACTTTGCCCGGGCTAGTGTTAGTGATGGCTGGCATGTAAGGTTTATTGAGGAAATGCCCCTGGTGACCTCAAGGATTGAAGAAAGCAAGCTGGTAGCCGTTCAGGAAATGATGGCCACTATTCAGGAGTCCCTTGGCCAGCTTGAGCCCTGCTGGCCGACATCGGGTAATGGCCCGGCCAAGTATTACCAGCTGTCGGGAGCCAGTGGCACTATAGGTTTCATCGGGCCGGTAACGGACTGCTTCTGTTCCCAATGTAACCGCTTCCGTCTCACTGCCGATGGTCGGCTGCGGCCCTGCCTACTGGAAGACAGTGAGGTGGATTTGAAAGGGCCGTTGCGCCGTGGTGCCTCTACCCAAGAGCTGGAGGGGCTAATGCGACAGGCAGCTGCCCTAAAGAGAGAACGGCATCGTCTATCCGAAGACTTTGTTCCGGGTAAACGGCAGATGTGGCAAATAGGCGGCTGAGACAAGCAGAGGAGAGGCCATGACAGAGTTAACCCATGTCAATGAAAAAGGCGAAGCCCGCATGGTAGATGTCACCCAGAAGGGTGAAACGGTGCGCCAGGCCGTAGCTATAGGTGGTGTCAGGATGAAGCCGGCCACTCTGGATAAAATCAAACAACAAGGGCTTAAAAAGGGTGATGTTCTAGCCGTGGCCAGGTTGGCCGGGATTATGGCCGCCAAGAGAACACCTGACCTGATTCCCCTGTGCCATCCGATACTTTTAAGCAATGTTGCTGTCGACTTTGAGCTTACCCCCCCTGATTTTATAAAGATAACGGCCACGGTAAAAAGCAGTGGCAAGACCGGGGTTGAAATGGAGGCTCTGGTTGCTGCCTCAGCCAGTGCCTTAACCATCTACGATATGTGCAAGTCAATTGACCGTGGCATGACCATTGAGAATATTTACCTTGAAAGCAAGAAGGGTGGCAAGAGCGGCACCTACCAGAGAGGAGAAAACGGCTGACGAGATGGCCAGTATAATAGCAGTCTGTACCAGCACGAAAAAGGGAACTAAAAAGAGAGACATAAAAGAAGGGTTTATTAAAGAAGATTACGGGCTAGTTGGTGATGCTCACGCTGGCTCTGATGGCCATCGTCAGGTAAGCCTGCTGGCACTGGCCAGCATTGATAAGATACGCCGTCTGGGTGCTGAGGTAGGCCCCGGCGATTTTGCCGAGAACCTGACCACGGAAGGCCTGGAGCTTTTCTCTCTACCCATCGGCACACAGCTCAGCATCGGACAGGATGTTATCCTGGAAGTGACCCAGATAGGCAAGGAATGCCACGACCGCTGCGCTATATTTAAGCTGGTGGGCACCTGCGTCATGCCCACTGAGGGAGTATTCACCCGGGTACTTAAAGGCGGCACAGTAAAGGCAGGGGACGAGCTTAGGGTAATCTAGAACAGTGTTACCGTGACCGGCTCACCCTTCTCCAGTATGTCAGTATTCTCAGCTATCACAATATAGCCGTCAGCTGTGGCGGTGCCGGTTATTGCCCCCGATTCCTTAAATATGGGCATAGCAGTATCGGCCTCAACCCTAACCGGCAAAAACTGCCTCCGGCCAAGACTCCCCGGGACTCTTTCACCAAGTCTGGCGGCAACAGTTACCCTTCTTTTTGGCAGTAAGCGGGCCATCTTTCTCAGCGCCGGTAAAAGAAGTAGATAGGCGTTAATCAAGCAGGAAGCGGGATAGCCAGGCATACCCAAGACTGGTTTCCCGCTCACCAAGGCAAACAGGGTTGGCTTGCCCGGCTTTATCTGAATGCCATGAAAGAGAACTTCACCCATTTCCTTAAGGATACCAAACAACAGGTCTTTCTCACCTACAGAGGAGCCGCCTGTGAAAACCACTAGGTCAGCTTCAAGCGCCTCCTTAATGGTGGCTTTGATTTCCTGAGGGTTATCACCAACAATACCGAACTTGATGGGGGCACAGCCGTTTTCTTCTACTACGGCACTGACGGTATAAGAGTTAATATCGTATATCTGACCCGGCCTTAACCGTTTGCCCACTTCGCCTATCTCTTCACCGGTAGGGATGACGGCTATTTTGGGCTTTTCATATACCTTGACACGGCTTATCCCTTGAGATGCAAGGACTCCTATCTTAGACGGGTCCAAAACAAAGCCCTCCTTTAGCACCAGTTCCCCCTTTTTGATATCTTCTCCCTTTGGCGCTAGGTTTGCCTTTGGGTAGACCGACTTGAATACCTTTATCCGGTCGTCTTCCAGACTAACATCCTCAACCATGACCACGGCATCGGCACCCTGGGGCATTCTAGCTCCGGTAGCAATCTGGATGCTCTCTCCTCGGGCTAGCCTTCTCTGTGGTCTCGCCCCGGCGTACAGAACATCAACTACATCAAGCATCCTGGGATTCTGCCGGGAGACACCAAAGGTTTCCCTGGCCTTAAGCGCATAGCCGTCCACAGCCGCCCTATCAAAAGGCGGTGTGCTCAAGGTGGCAATTATAGCTTCTGCCAGAACCCGGCCCAGGCAGCCATCAATGCTGATAGTCTCAACCCTGGTAATTGGCTCCATATTGGTGGCCATTATTCTTTCGGCTTCCTCAAAAGGGAGCAGTGTGCCAAATGGTCTCATCTTGTTGCTTCCCTTACCAGGTGTCCGATTTCTGGCAGGACTATCTTCTCCATGGCCAATTTTACGGCCCCGACCGAGCCCGGAAGGCAGATGATAACCTTTCCCCGGGCGACACCAGCCATTGCCCGGCTCATAATACTAGGGGTGCCTATTTCCCGGTAGGTTAAAAAGCGAAACGGCTCGCCAAAACCATCCAGTTTTTTCTCCAGAATTGAGAACACTGCCTCTACGGTAATATCCAGGCGGCTTACTCCGGTGCCGCCGCTGGTGATGATTACCTGAAGCTTCTCTTCACCCAGGAGTTCATTAAGCTTGTTGCCGATTAGGGCGGCATCATTCTTTAAAATAGAGTACGACACTACCTGATGACCGCTGCTCTTGAGAGCCTGCATAATAAGTTTGCCCGACTCATCGGTTTTCTCCGTCCTGGTACCGGAGATGATGACAACAGCGCAGTCTACACTTTTAGGTGCCTGGTGT
>JAUWZL010000051.1 GCA_030615305.1 Dehalococcoidia bacterium | reverse complement strand
GACCTCGGCTGGAGACCTAGAGGTGTCTTGAATGGGCTACTCAATACTACCGTGGTTGATAATTACGCCTTCGGCCAACCGGTGGCGGTGCTGAGTCAGCCGATATTTGATGAGGAGAAGAGCAAGGGGCTAGGTTACTGGTTGGTTCAGGTTTTGGATAGGAAAGCAGAGCCAGAAGAAGCTCATGTTCAGGCAATACTGCTGGCCAGTGAAGAGGAGGCAAAGGGCATAAGAGCTAGGCTTGTCGCTGGTAAAGACTTCGCCCAGCTAGCAGCTGAGCTTTCCCTGTTACCCAATGCCAGTGACAATAAGGGGGACTTGGGCTGGATAACCAAGGGAACTATAGGCCAAGCTGTTGAAGAATTCATATTTAGCATTGACACCGAGGTTGGTAGCCTGAGCCAGCCGATTCGGGATGAGGGGCAAACTACCAGCGGTGGTTACTGGCTGCTCAAGGTTCTGGATGACGATATTCGCCAAATATCCGATGAGGACCGGGACTTGCTGGTGTCTAAAGCCATGGATGATTGACTGTCATCGCTCCCGGATGACCCGGAAAATGAGATAGTCAGTTATCTTGATGACGAACTTAGGGAATTTGCCGCCAGGAAGGCTGTTGAAGGATAAATCAGGGGGCTTAAGTGATGGAGAAACGAAGCATTGGCGTTGGCCTAATGGGGCTGGGGGTGGTTGGTGGACAGGTAGCCAAGGTCCTATTGGATAGGGCGGAGATTCTGGCTGAGCAGGTAGGCTGTCCCCTTGTCTTACGAAAGATAAAGGTATTAGAACAGGATTTATCCCGACCCCAGGCGCAGGCGATGGAACCCCACCTCTTTACCACTGATGAAGATGAGTTCTTTGCCACTGCTGAGCTAGATATAATCATTGAGGCCATCGGGGGTGAGGAGCCGGCCCTTAAATATGTGAAAAGGGCACTCTCAGCGGGCAAACATGTGGTTACCGCCAACAAGGAAGTCATTGCCAAGTATGGCACCGAGCTGATGGCTCTAGCCCATAAGCAAAACATCAGCCTGAGTTATGAGGCGGCTGCCGGTGGTGGTGTTCCTCTGATTGCGCCATTTCAGCGTGACCTGGTAGCCAACCAGATAAAAGGCATCTATGCCATAATAAACGGGACTACCAATTACATTCTAACCAGGATGTCGCGTGAAGGCACAGATTTCGCCTCGGCTCTCAGCCAGGCCCAGAAGTTAGGCTATGCTGAGGCCGACCCCAAAGATGATATAGAGGGAATAGACAGCGCTTACAAACTGGCTATACTGGCCTCTTTAGCCTTCCAGAGTCAAATCCGGCCTGAGGATATCTTCCGTGAGGGCATCTCACAGCTTGAAAGCCGTGATTTTCGGTATGCCCAAGAGCTGGGTTTTGCCATAAAGCTATTGGCTATAGCCAAACAGAGTGATTCCTCAATTGAAGTACGCGTCCATCCGGCTTTTGTTCCTGAAGACGACTTCCTGGCCAAAGTGGACGGGGTCTACAATGCGGTTCTGGTTGAGGGAGACCTTGTTGGCAGAGTAACTTTCCTGGGTAAGGGTGCCGGTGCCCTGCCCACCTCAAGCGCCGTTATCGCCGATGTTGTCCAAGCGGCACGGGATATTGTCTTCGGTGTTGGCTGCCGCACTGTGTGGAAGCTCGAGTCGGGCAAAGCGGTTAAGCCGATGTCCGAGATTATAACCCGATACTATATCAGGATGAACATCGCCGACCGTGCCGGAGTCCTGGCTCAGATTGCCGGGGTTTTGGGTGACCATAATATCAGCATTTCCTCAGCCATCCAGGAGGAAGCCGATGAGCTGGCCCAGACGGCCGAAATCGTTATCATGACTCACCCAGCCCAGGAAAAGGCAATGCTTAAAGCCCTTGAAGAGCTTGGCTGCCTAGAGGCGGTTAAAGAAATAAACAACTTTATCCGGGTTGAGGTTTAAGGCAGAGGTCTATGACGAAAGCCGGGGTTCTAGCCAGGTATAAAGACTTCCTGCCAATTACGGCTGATACTCCCCTTTTCTCAATAGGGGAGGGGGACACCCCTCTGGTACGGTCTCACCAGCTGGAGAAGGAGATTGGCTGTGGTCAGCTTTATTTCAAGCTAGAAGGTTGCAACCCTACTGGCTCCTTCAAAGACCGGGGTATGGTAATCGCCATAGCTAAGGCGTTGGAAGCCGGCAGCAAAGCTGTAATCTGTGCCTCTACGGGTAATACCAGTGCCTCGGCGGCGGCTTATGCCGCCAGCTCAGGCTTAAGCGCCATTATTATTATTCCAGAGGGCAAGATTGCCCTAGGCAAACTGGCTCAAGCCATTGTACATGGAGCTAGAATAATTGCCATTGATGGCAACTTTGACCAGGCACTCGCCATAGTGCGCCGCCTGGCCCAGAAGCACCCGGTTACCCTGGTTAACTCGATTAACCCTCACCGAATAGAGGGCCAGAAGACGGCTGCCTTTGAGATTATTGATGCCCTGGGTGATGCTCCAGACCATCTTTTTATTCCGGTGGGTAATGCCGGTAACATTACCGCATACTGGCAGGGCTTTTCCGAATACTACCAGGCAGGCAGAGCCAAAAGTAAACCCAGAATGATGGGTTTTCAAGCCGAGGGTGCCGCCCCCATTGTCCGGGGGCATCCTATTGACAAGCCAGAAACAATTGCCACAGCCATACGGATAGGCAATCCGGCTAGCTGGCAGAAGGCTGTTGCCGCCCGAGATGAGTCAGGTGGTTTTATTGACATGGTTAGCGACCAAGATATTATGGCCTCTTACCAGCTTTTGGCGACTAAAGAGGGCATCTTCGGTGAGCCGGCTTCAGCGGCTTCCTTGGCCGGGCTTCTCAAGCTTTCCCGCCAGGGTATGGACTTTAAGCAAAAGAGGGTGGTGTGCATTATAACCGGTACCGGGCTTAAGGATGCTGATATTGCCATTAAGAGCGCCAAACCATTTCTTCAACTGCCAGCTAATTCGGCGGCTGTAGAACAGGCTTTGGGCTGGGATTAATCACATAATATAAGGGCGCTAACGCAAAGGAGGAAAGAAATGGACAAAGTAATTAGTGAGACTGTAGGAGCTTTCTACCAACACTATCCGAAAGTAGCTGCTGTAGTTACTGCTTGTGCTGCCGGCAATGATAATGCTATGGCGGTAGCCTGGCATATGCCTATCTCTTCTAAACCACCACTTTATGGGGTGGCTATATCACCTAAGCGGTTTACCTATGAGCTTATTGCTGACAGCAAAGAGTTTGCCATTAATTTTGTGCCTGATACCAAGGCTGAACTGGTGGCTGCTGTCGGTGGTAGCAAGGGTAATGAGATGGATAAGTTCAAGGCGTTTTCTATTGCCAAGGACAATCCAATAAAGACAGCCGTGCCAATCCTGAAAGCTGCCTATGCTGCTTATGAATGCCAACTGGTTGATGACCGGCTCTATGGCGACCACAGGTTGCTTATAGGGGAGATTGTCGCCGTGCATTACCTTGAGGGAGCCTTTATGGAGGATGGAACCCTAAATTTAGATAAGGTTAGCCCGGTCCTATATCTGGGAAACGAGCAATACCTTAGCGTGGCGGAATGTAGAGTCAGAACCCTAAACCGCGAGTTCTGTGCCGGGTGTTTAAAAGCTTAATTGCTGACAGTTCTTGTCCCAGAGAGAGAATTCATTGCTGATTGGGGGAGTTGCCGAGTGTTTGACGAAGCCAGAATCAGAGCCGCAGTAGAGTCCATAATTAAGGCTATTGGGGAAGACCCCCAGCGAGAAGGTCTGGCCGATACTCCGAAACGTGTTGCCGAGATGTATGCCGAGCTTTTTACCGGGATTGGTAAAGACCCCAGGGGAGAGCTCAAGGTAGGCTATGAGCTGGGGCATCGGGAGATGGTAATCCTCAAGGACATTCCCTTTTATTCTATGTGCGAACACCATTTTCTGCCCTTTTATGGCGTAGTTCATATAGGCTACATACCGAATGATGAGGGGCGCGTGGTAGGTGTCAGCAAGCTGGCCAGGGTGGTAGAAATTGTTGCCAAAAGACCCCAGATTCAGGAGAGAATGGCCACCGAAATAGCCGATGCCATTGCTGACGGTCTTCAGGCTGAAGGGGTGGCGGTGGTTATTCAGGCTGAGCACCTGTGTATGGTGATGCGCGGCATCAAAAAACCAGGCGCCAGTGTTATTACTTCGGCTCTCAGAGGTAGCTTCCGCCGCCGAGCCGCCAGCCGGGCTGAGTTCCTATCTCTGATACAGGGAAAGTAGGTTATTTCTATTCACCCATTACCTGCACCAGAACCTGCCTGGAACGAGGCCGATTGTCAAAATCTACCAACACTATCTGCTGCCAGGTACCTAGAGCCAGCCTTTTATGGCTAAAGGGGATTACCAGCGATGCCCCCATCAGTGAGGCGCGGATGTGTGAGTAGCCATTGCCATCCCCCCAGGCACGGTCGTGGGCATAGGGGATGCTTTCCGGTACCAGCCGCTGCCACATCTCCTTAAGGTCAGCTAACAGCCCGGGCTCAAACTCAATGGTGGTTATACCGGCGGTTGAACCGGTGACAAATACGGTTACTGTGCCACTATCCACTTTTACCTTGGCTATTTGCTGTTCAACCTGGGGAGTAATATCAACAATATCACAGTGGCCCCTGGTACTGAGGCTTATTGTATCAGTTGTTACCATAACGCACCTCCAGTCGTTAACAATTATGATAAGTTACTTTATATATCTAACAGCTCATCCCATAGTATGTCATCAAGGTTAAATACCGGACCGTCCTGGCATATCTGCTTGAGCCCTGTTTTCGTCTTCACCGTGCACCCGTAGCAGACACCAAGACCACAGCCCATCCTGACTTCAAGCGAAATCTGGACCGGCTTTCGTCTTAGGAGCTGTCGGTTTTGGTTAGCTATCGTCCGGTACAT
>JAUWZL010000025.1 GCA_030615305.1 Dehalococcoidia bacterium | reverse complement strand
AGGAGGGGAGGAAGCATGGCCAAGAAAGTAAACTTTTCGGGTCACACTATTATCTGCGGTTGGAATTTCCAGGGAGAGCGGGTGGTTAAGGAACTGCTGTCAGCTAACGTCAAGCAACAGCGAGGAATCGTGATTCTGACGAATAGTGACCAAAGACCGATTGCCAATGAGCAGGTAGAGTTCATCAATGGCGACCCCTCTCAGGATGAAAATCTGAGGCGGGCTGGAGTAGAAAGGGCTGATAGTGTCATAGTACTCACCGACTTTACCAAAGGGGCCAACGACGCTGATGCTGAAGCCCTTATGATAGTGCTGGCAGTGGAATCTTTAAACCGGGAGGTCCATACCTGCGTCCAGATTATGAACTCGGCTAACCGTATGCACTTAGAACATGCCCACGCCGACGAGATTATCTGTCTTGACCAGATGGGGGGGAGTCTCCTTGTTGCCTCAGCCTTAAACCATGGTGTTTCGCACTTAGTGGCCGAGTTGCTAACCTTTAACCGGGGTAGTGAGTTCTATCGCTACGAGCGTCATTTGTCTGAGGCGCTGGTGGGCAAGGAGTTTGTCGAAGCGGTGCAAATACTGGCCCAGCAACGCATAATACTCCTGGCGGTGGAAACCGATTACTCTGAAGAATTGCGGCAGCAACTAAGTGCTGATGTTATTTATAAGCTGCCGGAAGAGGACAGGGCAGTGATTGTTAACCCACAGTCCCGATACGATATTCGCCAGGGTGATGCTCTTTTCGTAATTGCCGAATCAGAGCCAGCTGAACTCTGAAAGCCATCGCGCTGCAATAACGAGAAGCAAGATAGACAGCACATTTCTCTCCCTGGTACAGCGTAGCCCTAATTGGGCTTTATCTTATCGGTTTCTATGCCATATACTCTGCAGGTTCTGGTTAGACTCTCCCAATAGTGGACCTGGCGCCAGCTTTTGTTATAATAATTAAGTTTTGCGGCTTGTGAAGTGGGGGTAAATAATAAAGAATAGCAAAGGAGCATCTGTATTGGCCAATGAGACTAAATGGTATCAGCTGACGGTGGACGAGGCTTTCAAACGCCTGTCAGCAGGTAGTTCCGGGCTCACCACCAGTGAGGCTAAAGCCAGACTGGAAAGATTTGGCTATAACGAAATAAAGTTCAAAAAGCGAAGCCCTCTCATCCGCTTCCTGCTCCAGTTTCACAACCCTTTGATATATGTCCTGCTTGTTGCCGGCACTATTACCGGCATCCTGAGCCTGGGGGGAGAGGACATGGTGGGGGATACGGCGGTCATCCTCGGCGTCGTCTTGCTCAATGTGATAATCGGTTTTGTTCAGGAGGGCAAGGGTGAAGCGGCTATAGAGGCGTTGCAGAGGATGATGGTCCCTGAGTGTACTGTGCTCCGCGATGGAGAGAGGCAGGTTATACCGGCGCGGGAGCTGGTTCCCGGTGATGTGGTTCTGCTTGAAGGCGGCGATAAGGTGCCAGCCGACCTGCGTTTGTTCAGCGTGAAGAACCTTCATGTGGATGAAGCCGCCCTTACCGGAGAATCGGTGCCGGTAGCCAAGGTTGATGGCCCCATTGCAAGACCAAATCTAACGCCCGGGGACCAGCGCAGCATGGCCTTCAGTGGCACCTTCGCCACGCAGGGCCGCGGAACGGGGATTGTGGTCGCCACCGGGGAACAAACAGAGTTTGGTAGAATCGCCAGGCTAATGAAGGAGACCCGCAAAATCACCACTCCCCTGATGAGGAAGATAGCCGCCTTTACCAAGTTTTTGATTATTGCTATCCTCGCCCTGGCTGCGATTAACTTTATCGTAGCCGTGGTATTTAAATATGACCTGGTCTACTCCTTCCTGGCCTCGGTATCCCTTGCTGTTGCCGCCATACCTGAGATGCTGCCCGCCATACTAGCCGCCATTTTAGCCTTGGCGGCAGTGGCTATGGCCAAGAGAAACGGGCTGATAAGGAAATTGCCAGCAGCGGAAACACTGGGGGTGGCTACAGTTATCTGCTCGGATAAGACGGGCACCCTGACCAAAAATCAGATGACGGTAGTGCATATCTACACCGGTGGCAGAGACTATGAAGTCACCGGGGTCGGCTATGGTCCTAGTGGTGAGTTTATACTCAAAGATAAGAGGACTAACCCGGTGCCGGAGAACCGAGAGTTGTTTGAGACCTTAAGAGCCGGCTACCAGTGCAGTGATGCCAGTCTGGTAATGAATAAAGGGGAGCCTGGCATAGTAGGCGACCCCACTGAAGGAGCGCTGGTAGTATCGGCAGCCAAAGCTGGCATTACCCAAAGAAGCACCAGATTAGATGAGATACCTTTTGAGTCGGAGCAGCAGTACATGGCTACCTTGCACCAGGGCCAAGATAAAAACATTATCTATGTTAAGGGCTCGCCGGAGAAGGTTTTACGAATGTGCCAAAGCCAGTTAATTGATGGCTATACTGAGCCTCTAAGGAGCCAAGAGGTACTGGCCAAGGCTGATGAGATGGCCAGTAATGCTCTAAGAGTGCTGGGCATGGCTTATAAGGTGGTGCCCAAGGAGAAAGCTTCGCTCTATCCCGAGGATATGACCGGGCTGACCTTCCTCGGGCTTCAGGGAATGATAGACCCACCCCGGGAAGAGGCTATAGAGGCGGTCAGGAAATGTAAGAAGGCCGGCATAAGGCCGGTAATGATAACCGGTGACCATGCCCAGACGGCCAGGGCCATCGCCCGCCAGCTGGGAATTGCCGGTAGTGAGTACGGCGTATTGACCGGGGAAGAGCTAGCCAGAATGAGCGATGACGAGTTGTATGAAGCAGTGAGCAGGGTCTCGGTTTACGCCAGGGTGGCTCCGGAGCACAAGTTGAGGATAACAAAACAGTTACAGAAGAGAGGGCATATTACCGCCGTCACCGGTGACGGGGTAAACGATGCTCCGGCACTAAAGGCAGCCGATATTGGGGTAGCCATGGGGATAACCGGAACCGAGGTGAGTAAGGAAGCAGCCGATATGGTCCTGGCTGATGATAACTTCGCCAGCATAGTCAATGCCGTGGAAGAAGGCAGACATGCCTGGAAGAACCTGGAAAAGGCTATCCTGTATACCCTGCCCACCAATGGCGGTCAGGCGCTACTGGTTATGGGGGCGATACTGCTGGCACCATTTTTTGCCCTCTTCGCCTTGCGACTGCCTTTGGAACCGATACAAATCCTGTGGATAAATTTATTTGACTCCGTATTTCTGACCATGCCCCTGATGATGGAGCCTAAGGAAAAGGGACTGCTTAACGTCCCACCCCGCAGCCCCAAAGAGAAGATTGCTAACCGCCTGTTTTTTGTGAGGGTTGGCTTGGTGTCGTTAGTAATGGCGGCTACCGGCTTTATCGTATATTGGACCTATGGGCATCTAGCTATTTCAGACGGAGTAAACGAGCTAGCCTTAACCCAGGCACAGTCAGCGGCCTTTATTAGCGTCGTTCTGGTACACATCGGCTTCATCTTTACCGCCCGGTCAATATTTGACTCGGCGTTCACCTTCAGCCCCTTCTCCAATAAGTGGGTGCTCTGGGGTGTTGGCATAACCATTGTCACCAATCTCATGATAGTCTATGTCCCCTTCCTCAACACTGTGTTCCGAACAGCACCCTTCCCCGTAGAGTGGTGGTCGCTTATAATATTTGCCCTGCTTCCGGGATTCCTTGTTGTCGAGCTGGAGAAGCTCATCAGGAAGCGGCTGAAGAGGAGTTAGTTGGGAGCGCCTAGCGGTTTTAACCATCCTTGCTTATCCGTTGGCTATAGGGTAAAATTAGCCGGTAGCCCCTGTAGCTCAGGTGGATAGAGCACCAGCCTCCGGAGCTGGGTGCGAGCGTTCAAGTCGCTCCAGGGGCGTTTTTGGTTATGAAGGAGGTTTCAGCTATAGATACCCAGGGGCTTATTGGTATCAGGTTTCATGGCCGGGGTGGTCAGGGTGCCGTTACCTCTGCTGAGCTAATGGCCCAGGCAGCTATAGGTGAGGCTAAGTATGCTCAGGCCTTTCCCAGCTTTGGCCCTGAGCGCAGAGGTGCCCCGGTCCAGTCCTTTGTCAGAATAGATAGCCAAAAACCTATCCGGGTGCGGGCTGAAATTACCGAGCCTGATATAGTCGTTGTCCTTGACCCGGGACTGCTTAACATTGTTAATGTTACCTCGGGTCTTAAAGAAGGGGGATTGCTGGTAATCAATACCCGGGGCTCATTTAAGGATATTGAATCTGAGTTTGGCGCTAAGTGGCAAATAGCCATAATTGATGCTACCAGAATTGCCCGTGAACTACTGGGAGTGCCCATTGTTAATACTACTATGATTGGAGCCCTGGTCAAAGCGACCGAAATTGTTAAGTTGGAATCACTGGTTGAGCCCTTGAAGAAGCGGTTTGGGCGTCTGGCCGAAAAAAATATTAACGCCATGAACAAAGCCTATCAGGAAACCTTGGTCAAGGAGAAAGTTTAATTGGCTAAACGGGAAAATGAACTGACCTGGCAAGATATTGAGATTGGTGCCATTGTAACTGAGCCGGGCAATGCCAGCCAGTACCGAACCGGTGACTGGAGGTCACAAAGGCCAATCTATGACTTCGATAGGTGTATAAAGTGTGGCCTGTGTCAAATCTTTTGCCCCGAGGGCTGTGTCCTGAAGAACGCTCAGGGGTATTTTGAGGCTGACCTTTATTACTGTAAGGGGTGCGCTATTTGTGCCCGGGAGTGCCCGACATGGGTGATAACCATGAAGGAGGAGGAATAATGGCCCAGATTGTAGGCTTGGAGGTATCAGAGGCTATTGGTGAAGTGGTCAAAATGGCCAATGTTGACGTGGTGGCCGCTTACCCTATTACTCCTCAGACCCATATTGTTGAACATATTGCCCAGCTGGTGGCTGATGGTGAACTGGACGCTGAGTATATCCCGGTTGAATCAGAACACTCAGCTATGAGTGCCTGCCTGGGAGCGGCTGCAGCCGGGGCGCGGACCTTTACGGCAACAGCCGGGCAGGGGCTGGAGTTGATGCACGAAGTACTCTATGTCGCCTCGTCCATGCGGCTGCCAGTAGTTATGACTGTAGCCAACCGGGCATTATCGGCACCGTTAAGCGTTTGAGGTGACCATTCTGACGCCATGGCCTGTCGTGACACCGGTTGGATTCAAATATTTACCGAGAATGGGCAGGATGTTGTTGATAATGTCCTGTGCGCTTTTCGTATTGCTGAAGACCAGAAGGTTTTATTGCCGGTGATGGTTCATCTGGACGGGTTTCACCTGTCACATGTGGTTGAACCTATATTGCTGCCGGAGCCGAGTGAGGTAAGTGCTTTCTTGCCGGCTAACAATTACCCCTTGCCCCTGGATCCGGCTAAACCGGTAACCATGGGAGACTTTGGCCCGCCTTTTATCTATACCGAGGTCAAATGGGCGCAGGAAGTAAATCTAAGGCAGTCCCAGGAGACAATTCTAAAGGTCTGGCAGGAGTTTGGCAGCACCTTCAAGCGCTATTACCACCCAGTAGAGAGCTACCAATGTCAACATGCCAAGGTCCTGCTACTGACCATGGGCAGTTTTAGTGAGACAGCCATGACGGCTATAGACAAGATGCGCCAGGATGGCCAGAGTATCGGTCTGTTAAAGCTTCGCCTGTGGCGCCCTTTCCCCTTTGAGGAATTACGCCAGGCGGTTAAAAACGCTGAGGTGCTAATCGTGCTGGATAGGGCCCTTTCCTTTGGTGGGCCTAGCGGACCGGTTTGCTCTGAAATCAGGTCAGCCCTATATGCCCAGGAAAAGAGGCCCAAGATAGTAAGCTTTGTTGGTGGTTTGGGCGGCCGGGACATTACTGCCGCCGGCTTTGAGGAGATAGTTATAAGAGGTATAGAGATTGCCAAAACGGGAAGTGAGCAGGAGTTTGAGATGTTCGGGGTGAGGGAGTAATGGAGAAATATACTATTTTTGTTCCCCGGCTGGTAACCAAAGAGGAATATTTTGCCCCGGGGCACAGGGCCTGTATAGGCTGTGGCGAAGCCCTGGCCGTTAGATTAGCCTGCAAGGCAATGGGACAAAACGTGATAGTGGCAAATGCCACCGGGTGTATGGAAATTGTGGCCTCGCAGATTCCCTATACCTCCTGGCGTGTTCCCTGGATTCACACCCTTTTTGAGAATACCGCCGCTGTGGCCTCTGGTATTGAGGCTGGCCTAAAAGCCATGGTTCGGAAGGGGCAGATACCAGACCAAGGGACGAATATTGTCGCCATAGCCGGTGATGGTGGCACCGTTGATATTGGCCTCCAGGCACTGTCCGGGGCGATGGAAAGGGGGCATAACTTTCTCTATCTCTGCTTTGATAACGAGGCCTATATGAACACCGGGATTCAGCGGTCTTCAGCTACTCCCTTTGGTGCCTCCACCACCACCTCCCCGGCGGGTAAGGTGAGCATAGGCCAGTTTTCCTGGAAGAAGGATATGCCGGCTATTGTTGCCGCTCACAATATACCCTATGTCGCCACCGCCTGCCCCAGTTATCCCTTTGATTTAATGGAGAAGGTGGAAAAAGGTCTGGCGGTTAAGGGTCCAGCCTACATTCACATCTTTTCCGTTTGCCCCACTGGCTGGAGGTGCCCGGCTGATCTAACCATCAGGATAGGTCGCCTGGCAGTGGAAACCGGCGTATTCCCACTGTACGAGGTTGAAAATGGAAGCTATAAACTTAGCCTTGATTTGCCCAGGTTGAGACCGGTTACCGACTATATGAAGCTACAGGGCAGGTTCCGCCACCTAACACCAGAGATAATTGACAAAATCCAAGGCACGGTCAGCGAAAAATACGAAGAACTTAAGGAAAAGGTGATAGTTAGCGCAGGGGTTGCCCAATGAACCAGGTAATCTTTAGTAGCTGGGCAGGTAAAGTTATAGATAACCGGGGACTGGACGCTGATAGATATACCGAAGTAGATAATCTGGAGCTGCCACTTAAATATGATGGTCATCAGGTAGCCGCCTTTATATCCTGGAATGGTCTTGTAGTGGCTGATGACAGCGTTGATGTAGTGGATATGGCCCGTTCTTATATACAGGAAGTCAGTAAGCTAGCCTGCGGGCAGTGTACCGTTGGTTACAATGGGGTAAGAGTGATAGCTCAAATCTTGTCCAAGATTTCAAGCGGGCAGGGGAGTGAAAATGATGTTGATTTGCTCAAATCTCTGGCCACCGGTATCAGCGGCAATAGCAAGTGTGATTTCTGTGCCTTAGCCATAAAGCCTGTCCTTGATAGCCTGAAGTATTACCAGGATGACTATCTTGAGCTAATAGACGGCAAAAGGGCAGCCCCCGAGTTAGTTTACATAACGAGAGTTACTGCTCCCTGTATGGAGGCTTGCCCGGTCCATCAGGATGTTCCTGGCTATATCGAGCTGATTGAAAACCACAGGTACGCCGAAGCCCTGGAGGTTATTCGTAAGACTAATTGCCTCCCCGGGGTAACCGGGCGGGCCTGTGTTGCCTTCTGTGAGGACAACTGTGTTCGGAGTGACATTGATAGTCCACTGGCCATCAGGGCGCTAAAGAGGGTTCCCGCCGATTATGAGGTTGCCAGTGGCCCTGAGCCTACCTTTAGAAGGGTAGGGGATAGCCAGCAAAAGGTGGCTGTTATTGGTGCCGGACCGGCTGGTCTGGCTGCCAGCTATAACTTAGCCCTAAAAGGTTATAAGGTTACCGTTTTTGATGAACAACCAGAGGCTGGGGGAATGGCATTTACCGGCATCCCACCTTATCGTCTGCCCAAGGATATTCTCAGCAGAGAGTCTGACATTATCAAAAAACTCGGGGTAGACATTAAATTAAAAACCAGGATAGGTAGCGACATAACCCTGGCAGAGCTTTCAAGCCAGGGATTTAAGGCGGTATTTATTGCCACCGGGGCTCACCTGAGCCGAGAGGCGGGTATTGAGAACTGGAACGAGGAATACAAAGGTCTAATTCAGGGGGTGAAGTTCCTGCATGATATTAACCTGGGCAAAGGGGTAAAGCCCAAAGACAGGGTGCTTATCGTTGGCGGTGGTAATACTGCCGTAGATTGTGCCCGGACCTGCTTGAGGTTGGGCTTTAAAGAAGTGACCATAGTTTACCGGCGTTCAAGGGCTGAAATGCCGGCCCGGGAGGAGGAGGTTGAGGCAGCAGAGAAGGAGGGGGTGAAGATACATTTTCTGGCGGTGCCGGTTAAAATATTAACCCAGGATGGCAGAGTCACCGCTGCTGAGTGCCTTAGAATGGAGTTGGGCGAGCCGGATGCTAGTGGCCGGAGACGGCCGATCCCGGTTAAGGGCTCGGAGTTTGTTATGAAGACGGATATGGTACTGCCGGCTATTGGTGAGGTGCCCGATTTAGCTTTCTTGCAAAACCAGATTGAGCTGACCAAGTGGGGCACCGTAAAGATAGAGCCAAGCCATCAGACCAGCCAGCCGTGGCTCTTTTACGGCGGCGATTGTGTCACCGGTCCGGCAACTATCATTGAGGCTATAGCTGCCGGTAACCGGGTAGCCAGGAGTATTGACCAGTACCTGAGACAGGGTAAGTTAGCCCCATCTGAGGCAGACCTGGTTGAAAAACTGCTTCATGATATTGCCCTGAGCCGACAGCGAAACTGTGGTGTTATAGACAGTAGGCCGCGCCAGTCTCCAGAGCAGCTTTCGCTTGCCGATAGGGCACTTAATTTTAACGAAGTGGAAAAGTGTTTCACCACTGAGGAAGTAACCAGGGAAGCCGAGCGCTGCCTCAGGTGCTACCGGGTAATGCTCCTGGCTACAAGTTGAGGGTGATACGATGATAAAGCTGACCATAGATAACCAGACAATAGAGGTCGAAGAAGGCTCAACAATACTGG
>JAUWZL010000016.1 GCA_030615305.1 Dehalococcoidia bacterium | reverse complement strand
AACCCAAAGCATAACTGGGCAACAGGCGGCAAACTCGCCTCAGAAGAAGCCTAGTCTATACAGGAACTATTCAATATAATGCCAGCCATTAACTCAATCAGTCAGGATAGAGTGACAAAACACCCCCAGCTACTAACAGTTATCTGACAACCTGATACAGGGGTGCGCCCCACTTTCTGTAGTGGGTCTGCTTTAACCGGTTCAGTTGTTCCTGAAAGGGGGCTGAGTCTATATTCTCTAAAGTCATTATCACGGCATCCTCTTTATCATCCGAATAATAGCTGCGACGTAGCCCTTTAAGGGCAAAGCCATACTTGTAATAAAGGCTCTGGGCAGCGATATTTGAGGTGCGCACTTCCAGAGTAATGAAATAAGCCTTCAGCTCTACAGCCAAGTCTAGAAGGGATATAAGCAGTAATTCACCAATACCCCAGCGACGATAAGACTGCTGTACGGCGATGTTGACTATGTGAGCCTCCCCGGCCATAACCCAAAAGCCAGCAAAACCAACGATATAATGCCCAGTTTTTTCTGACTCAGGCTCATCAATTGTCTTTTCGTCATCATAGGCCACAATATAATAGGCCAGCGAACTGCGCAGCTCACGCAGAAAGTTGGCTGGCGGCATCATAGTAGGAAAGGCCTCTCGGTCAATCTCGGTGACCTGAGCAATGTCTTGCTGGCACATCATAAGTACGCGGTAGGACAAGTTCCTGCCCTCCGAAAAGGTTTAGCCTTTTTAATTGTAGCACATTTCACTTTTACCGAATAAATGGCTAAATAATGCTAACCAACTGGCGACTGTTTTATTGACATCTAATAGAGAGCTCTTAACGAGGGGCGGATTATTGAAGAGGAAGCTGATGAAATAAGAAACTGGCTGGAGCGTCTAATTAACCCCTTACTCACCACTACTCTATCTTTATATTGGCGTAGCGCTCCCACTCACTGTAAACACAGCCGCAGTACTGCTGGCGATAAAGGCTTAGTGGCTTGGTGATGCGGCGACTATCCGCGTAGCGCTTCCTGAGGTCAGCATAAAGAAAAGAAATGCTCCTTTCTTCAGCCAGCCGGTGGCCAATTTCCAGTAGCAGGTCGTGCTTCTGGTGAGGACTAATAAGCAAGCTGGAGGTAAAGGCGGTAAAACCCAGCCTAAGAGCGGTTTCCGCCGTCTTTAGCAGGCGAAGCTGAAAGCAATACCGGCAGCGCTGGGCTTCATGTCCTGTTACCCTCTGGAAGTAGTCTTTGATATCGTAGCCCTCGGTTATAATCAGGGGAAAATCCAGATTTTTAGCCAGGGAACGCATAGCTTCAAGGCGATGCTGGTGCTCGGTATAGGGGTGGATATTGGGGTTATACCACAGGGCACTTGTCTTAAACCCCTGCTGTCGCCAGTAATCAATAGTATAGGCAGTGCAATGAGCACAGCAGCAGTGAACCAGAACAGAGCTAACCTTCATGTCCAGACCAAATCACCACAGTGTCGGCTGAGGCGGCTTTTCTCTATTATAGGGAAGCCCCAGGTGCTGGTATGCCAGTGGCGTAACCAGGCGGCCGCGAGGAGTCCGCTCCAGAAAACCCAGCTGTAGCAGATAGGGTTCATAGACATCCATAATAGTATCCGCCTCTTCACTGATAGAGGCGGCAATTGTATCTAAGCCCACCGGGCCACCATTAAACTTCTCAATAATGGTATGCAGCACCTTGTGGTCTATCTCATCCAGACCGATAGGGTCAACTTCAAGCTTAGACAGGGCTTCAACGGCCACCTTCTGGTTGACGATGCCATCGGCCATCACCTGAGCATAGTCCCTGACTCGCTTGAGCAACCGGTTAGCCACCCGTGGTGTACCTCTGGCCCGGCAAGAAATTTCACTAAGCCCTTCGGCTCTGGCCTCTACTCCCAAGATACAGGCAGAGCGTTTAAGAATGGCTTCAATTGACGCCTGGTCATAGAAACCGAGGCGATAGACGGCACCAAACCGGTCCCTGAGGGGTGGGCTTAACTGGGCGAAGCGGGTGGTGGCACCAATCAGGGTAAAAGCGGGCAGCTTGAGCCTAAGGCTTCTGGCACCAGGCCCCTTGCCAATGATAATATCCAGAGCCTGGTCTTCCATAGCCGGATACAGTACCTCTTCCACTGCCCGATTCAGGCGGTGGATTTCATCAATAAAGAGAGTATCCTGGCTGCGGAGATTGGTCAATATTGCTGCCAGGTCACCGGTGCGCTCTATTGCCGGTCCTGAGGTAATCCTGATGCTGACACCCATCTCAGCAGCTATAATGTAGGCCAGGGTGGTCTTGCCCAGGCCAGGTGGGCCATAAAGCAATATGTGGTCCAGTGCCTCACCCCTACCCTTAGCTGCGGCAATAGCGATGCCCAGATTTTCTTTAATCCTGGCCTGCCCGATAAAATCATCAAGGCACCGGGGCCGCAGGCTGGTATCAAGCGGTATATCCTCAGCACTGGGTTTGCCCGAAATAACACGGCCTATTCTACTTCACCTCCAAGGTATTATGTAAAACAAGAGGAACTTCAATCTTCTCTCACTTCTCGGTTATTATACCATATCTTCATAAAGGTTAAATCCTACCAGCCATCCAAGGCTTCAGCACGTAGAACTGCCGCCAAAATAATAAAGAGCCGCCCTGATAACTACAGAGCGGCTCCCGGTTCACTGGCAACAGGACCTAGATAACTGGCTCCCCCTTGCTGTCTACATTTTGACCTTCTACATCATGGGGCAACCGTGGCACTTCTCCACCCAATTCTAACTGTGGTGCCCCTTCTTCACTCTCTAACTGCCGTGCCGCTTCCTCGGATGCTTCTTTGCAGGCCTGACACCGGGCTGGGATTAGCTTGCCAATGATCACATTTTCCTTAAGCCCAGTTAGTTTATCCACCTTGCCATAAATTGCTGCCTCGGTAAGCACTCTATTAGTCTCCTGGAAAGAGGCGGCTGCTAGCCAGCTATCAGTGCTTAAAGATGCTCTAGTGATACCCATAAGCACGGTATGAGCTGTAGCCGGCTCACCCCCCTCAGCCAGCACCTTGGCATTGACTCCCTCATAATAGAACCTGTCCACCAGCTCCCTGGGCACCAGGTCAGTATCGCCTGGGGAATCAATTCGAACCTTGGCTAGCATTTGACGGGCAATAACCTCAATGTGCTTATCATTTATGTGTACCCCCTGAGAACAGTACACCTTCTGCACCTCTTCCACCAGGTAGCGCTGGACGGCATCCTTGCCTAAAACAACCAGAATATCCTGCGGGTTAATGGAACCATCGGTAAGCTGCTGACCCGCTTTGACTAGGTCTCCATCCTGAACGCGAATATGGGTAGCCGCCGGAATAGCATACTCCCGCTCCTCTGTCTCTTCATATCTGATGGCTAGATTACCGTCCTCAATAACTACCTCCCCGGCTACACGAGCCAGAACAGGCTCGGTAAGGGCTGTTGATGATGAAGCTTTAGCCTTAGATGCTGGACTGGCCAGCATGGTACCGATATCTACCCATTGTCCATTAGCCACTATCACCTGCCAGCCGGGCAGCAATTGGTATTCATCACGGAAGACATCAGAACTGGTAACCTTAATCCACCGGCCGGCATCACTATCCGCCACCTGGGCAATGCCATCTGTCTCTGATATTATTGACTGAGCCTTAGGTGGCCTGGCCTCAAAGAGCTCCTCTACCCTGGGCAGACCACTGGTGATATCAAGCCCAACGACACCGCCAGTATGGAAGGTGCGCAGCGTTAGCTGAGTACCCGGCTCACCAATACTCTGGGCGGCAATGATACCCACCGCTGTGCTTAGCTCAACCAGATGCCTGCGGGCAAGGTCTCGGCCATAGCACAACTGGCAGACACCCTGCATGGACTGACAGCTGAGCGGAGACCTGATATGGACCTTGGTTATTCCGGCGGCAATAATTTCAGCCGCCTTGGCCTCATCAATCTCCTCATCGCGGTCAACAATGGTTCTCCTGGTGCTGGGGTTAGTTAGCTTACTGGCCGCCAGCCGGCCTGTTATTCGTTCAGTAAATGATGGCAGCAGCCCCTTTTCCTGGGGCTCAGAGAGCCATATTCCCTCTGTAGTGCCACAATCCTCCTCTAGAACTATGACATCCTGAGTGACATCAATGAGGCGCCTGGTGAGGTAGCCGCTGCCTGATGTCCGAAGGGCGGTATCGGCTAATCCCTTACGTGCGCCATGAGTGGAGATAAAATATTCCATGGCACTAAGGCCTTCACGAAAGCTTGACTTGATGGGGAAATCGATAATCTTGCCTGCCGGGTTAGTCATAAGTCCCCGCATACCGGCCATCTGCCTGATCTGAGAAATATTTCCCTTGGCCCCTGAGGTTGCCATCATATAGACACTGCCGTATTTATTAAGCGACTCAGAAATAGCGCTGGTAATCCGGTCGGTAGTTTCCATCCACACCTCTATAAGGCTGTTATATTTTTCATCCTCGGTTATCAAACCACGTAGATGCTGGCTTTCAATAATGGCTGCCCTTTCCTCTGCTTCCTCCAGCAACTTCGGCTTTTTTGCCGGGACCTCAATGTCACTCATAGCGATAGTAATCCCCGATTTGGTGGCGTAGTGGAAACCCAGCTGTTTTAAGCTATCCAGTACCGCCGCCATATCCTGATTATCACCCAGCAGCTGATAACAATCAGCTATTACTTGCTTTAAGCTTGATTTATCAATCGTCTTGTTATTAAAGTCTAGTTCTGAAGGCAAAACCTCGTTAAAGATGATGCGCCCGACGCTAGTTTTAACCCTTTGTCCATCCTTGAGCCTGACCTCAACCTCAGCTCTTAAGTCAACGGCACCAAGTTCACAGGCGAGCTTTGCCTCTTCAAAACTACCGAAGACCATGCCCTCACCCTTAGCTCCCGGCCTGATGATAGTCAGGTAGTAACAGCCGAAAACCATGTCCAGGGTTGGTGTTACTATCGGCTCACCACAGCTGGGCAGAAGCATATTGTGGATGCTAAGCATCATCTCCCTGGCTTCTTTTACTGCCGCCCGAGATAGGGGGATATGAACTGCCATCTGGTCACCATCAAAATCGGCATTAAAGGCGGCACATACCAGAGGGTGTATCTGGATGGCGCTACCATCAATCAGCACCGCTTCAAAAGCCTGGATACTAAGCCGGTGCAGAGTAGGCGCCCGGTTAAGCAAAACCGGCCGCTCCTTGACAACCTCCTCAAGGATATCGTAGACCTCGGGCTTAGCTCTCTCCACCAGCCGACGGGCACTCTTTATATTGGAGGCCAGCCCCTCCAGCACCAGATGGTGCATAACAAAGGGTTTGAACAGTTCCAGAGCCATCCGCCGGGGCAAACCGCACTGATGAAGCTTAAGTTCTGGGCCAACAACAATGACTGAGCGCCCACTGTAGTCAACTCGCTTACCCAGCAAATTCTGGCGGAATCGGCCCTGCTTCCCCCGCAGCATATCCGAGAGTGACTTCGCCTTATGGTTGCCACTAACAGAGGTGGCTCTACCCCTTCGACCATTATCAATAAGAGAGTCAACCGCTTCCTGGAGCATCCTTTTCTCATTGCGAATAATAATTTCCGGTGCCCCTATTTCAACTAGGTGGCGCAACCGGTTATTGCGGTTGATAACTCGCCGATACAGGTCATTAAGGTCACTGGTGGCAAACCGGCCTCCATCCAGCTGAACCATAGGACGCAGGTCAGGAGGCAGTACCGGCAATGCGGTCAGAATCATCCACTCCGGCTTGTTGCTGCTGCGGCGAAAGGCCTCCACAAGTTGTAGCTGCTTTGACGCCTTCCGGCGGCGTTGACCCGAAGAAGAGCGGGTTTCCTGGATTAGCCGGCTGCGCATCTCATCAAGGTCAATATCTTTAAGCAGTTTGAGGATGGCTTCGGCCCCCATGCCAGCCTCAAAAATATGAGCATAATTTTGTTTCAGTTCCTGATACTGAGTTTCGGTAAGCAGAGCGCCTTGCCTCAGGTCCTTTAACTGTTCTATCCTGGCCGGCAGCCCTTCCTCAAGCTGGGCTTTGGTATTCTTGAAGCTACGCCTCAGCTGGTTTACTTCCTCTATTGTTGCCTTTTTTCGCTCTAGTTCAGCTATTTTATTTTCCAGGGCAGTCTTACGCTCAGCCATTTCTTGAGAAATATCCTCTTCCAGCTGCTTAATCGTCTCCTGGCGCGCCGCCTCATCCACAGAGGTGACGATATAATGAGAGAAGTAAATAACACGCTCCAGGCTCCGAGCTGACAGGTCAAGCAATAGCCCTACCCGACTGGGTATGCCTCTGGCAAACCAGATATGAGAAACCGGGCATGCCAGGTCAATATGCCCCATTCGCTCCCGACGCACCTTTGACCGGGCTATCTCAACACCGCACTTATCACAGATAATCCCCTTAAAACGTATCCTCTTGTATTTGCCACAGGCACACTCAAAGTCCTTGGTCGGGCCAAAGATTCTCTCACAGAAAAGCCCGTCCCTTTCCGGCTTCAGGGTGCGGTAGTTAATAGTCTCCGGTTTGGTTACTTCACCATAGGACCAGCTCAGAATCTGCTCCGGTGAGGCTAATGATATACGAACGGCGTCAAAATCATTGGCTTCAAGCATTGTCTTCTTCTACCTCTCTCTCAGGTGAATCAGCAGCTAAAATTGACGAACCTTCAATGACCTCGGGCTCCATTTCTGCCCCGGGGGCTTCCCTGACCTTCTCAGCCTGAATTGCCTTTTCCTCCTCATTAATCACCTCAACGGCCAGACATAGGCTCTGCAGTTCCTTAACCAGAACCTTGAAGGATTCTGGTACGCCAGGTGGTAGAATATCTTCACCCTTAACAATAGCCTCATAGGTCTTGGCCCGTCCGGTAACGTCGTCTGACTTGGTGGTCAGCATTTCCTGAAGATTGTGAGCGGCACCATAGGCCTCTAGTGACCATACCTCCATTTCACCGAAGCGCTGGCCACCAAATTGAGCCTTACCGCCTAGAGGCTGCTGGGAAATTAGCGAGTAAGGGCCAGTAGCCCGGGCGTGAACCTTATCCTCAACCAGATGATTGAGTTTCATCATATAGATATTGCCCACTGTCACCGGCTGGTCAAATGGTTCACCGGTATGGCCATCACGGAGTATAACCTTGCCCGAGATGGGCGATGGCAGATTCCTTTCAAGGCTTACTCTGTTCACGACCTGTGCCAGTTCCTCCCGGCTAAGGTCTTGGCTAGCTATACCCAGGTCTTCAAGCCACAGGCGCAGGCATACCTCCCTGGCCTCTCCCTTAAAGTCATCACTAAATACCCGGTCACCATCAAAGCCTTGGTCACTCAGCCAGGCCTTAGCCAGTTCCAGTTGCACTGAAGAGAGGCTACTATCAGGGTCAATGCTGACCGCCCCAGCCTTTCGAGCCAGCCACTCTCTAGCCAAGGCATCTTCAATAGCCACATCACTGGCGCCATCAAAGACAGGAGTAAGCACCTTGAAGCCCAATGCCTGGGCAGCCCAGCCCAGATGTGTCTCCAGAACCTGGCCAATATTCATCCGTGACGGAACGCCTATAGGATTAAGAATAATGTCTACCGGCGTACCATCGGGAAGGAAGGGCATGTCCTCAGCCGGGGCAATAATAGAGATGACCCCCTTATTACCATGCCGTCCGGCTAGCTTATCGCCTACGGAGATCTTCCGCTTCTGAGCCACCCAAACCTGCACCCACCTATTAACCCTAACCGGCAGCTCATCACCATCCTCACGAGAGAAAAGCCTGACATTTATCACCTTGCCCCACTCACCATGAGGCACCTTGAGGGAGGTATCCTTCACCTCACGGGCTTTTTCACCAAAAATAGCCCGCAAAAGCTTTTCTTCAGCCGATAACTCCGTCTCCCCCTTGGGTGTAATCTTGCCCACCAAAATATCGCCTGGCTCCACCTCAGCACCAATGCGAATGATGCCGTTTTCATCAAGCTCGCGCAGACTCTCCTCACCCACATTGGGTATATCTCTGGTGATTTCTTCCGGTCCCAACTTGGTATCACGGGCTTCAACTTCATGTTTGGAGATGTGAATTGAAGTAAATTTGTCCCTCTCCACCAGACGATCACTTATAATGATGGCATCCTCAAAATTATAGCCACCCCAGCTCATAAAGGCACAAACCACGTTCTGTCCCAGAGCCAGTTCCCCCTGTTCTGTAGCCGAGCTATCAGCTAAAACCTGTCCCGGTTCAACATATTGGCCCTCAGTCACTACCGGACGCTGATTGATACAAGTCCCTTGATTCGTGCGCACAAACTTCATCAGAGGGTAAACATCTTCTTGGCCACTGTCACTCTTAACCACAATCTGCAAACTGGTAACCGAGGTGACTACCCCAGAATTTTTGGCAAACAGTACCTGTCCGCTGTACTTGGCAGCCTCCCTTTCCATACCCGTAGCCACCAAAGGTGACTCAGGACAGAGCAGGGGTACCGCCTGCCGCTGCATATTAGCCCCCATCAGGGCACGATTAGCATCATTGTGCTCCAGGAAGGGTATCAGTGATGCGGCAACACTGAATATCTGCTTGGGAGAGACGTCCATAAATTCCATCTTCTCCCGTGGTGCGCTCAGGTAGCGTTCGGCCAGCCTGGCTTCAACCTTTTCATCGGCAAAGTGACCATTTTCATCAAGGTGGGCATTGGCTTGGGCAATGATATACTTGTCCTCTTCATCTGCCGTTAAGTAGACCACCTCATCAGAAACAAAGGGCACTACCTTTATAGTACCGGAGGCAAGGCGAGACAGCCTGGTGGCCAGCTTGGGAGTAATAGTAGTACCGGCCTTAGCTATGGTCTTGCCCTTGCTATCACGCACCGCTTCACGAATTGTCCTGCCCACTAACCCCTCAAGGGAGCTTTCCATCTGGTTAATAACCTTGCGGTATGGCGTCTCAACAAAACCATAGCGGTTAATCCGGCCATAGGTTGCCAGTGAGCCGATGAGACCGATGTTAGGCCCTTCTGGCGTCTCAATGGGGCAGATTCGGCCGTAGTGGGAAAAATGGACGTCGCGAACATCAAAGCCGGCACGCTCCCGAGACAAGCCCCCAGGCCCCATTGCTGATAGGCGTCGTTTATGGGTCAGCTCAGCCAGTGGATTGGTTTGGTCCATGAATTGTGATAGCTGTGAACCACCGAAGAACTCCCTGATAGCGGACACTACCGGGCGAATATTTACCAGAGCGCCAGGAGTAACCATATCAGTGCCTATAATGCTCATCCGCTCCCTGGCCACCCTCTCCAGGCGCATCAGACCAATTCGGAACTGGTTTTGAACTAGCTCACCAACGGTGCGTACCCGTCGATTTCCCAGATGGTCAATATCATCGGCGGTGTCATCATTATTATTGATCATAATAATGTGTCTGACTATCTCTATGATATCTTCCTTGGTTAGAGCCCGCTGACCCCCTTCAATTCTGCCTTCAAGCCCTAATCGCCGGTTAAGCTTATAGCGGCCTACAATCCCCAGGTCATAGTGCTGGTGATTAAAGAGTAGATTTTTTATCAGCTTCTTGGCGTTTTCAACATTGGGTGGGTCACCGGGACGCAGCTTCCTGTAGATATCAATCAGAGCCGCCGACCCCTCCCTAACCAGAGGATCTCGTTCTATCGTTGACTGCACAAAATGGCGCTCTGTTGAGCTGTCCTCTTTCGAGAACATACTAAGCAGCTGCTCATCACTGCCATAACCAATAGCCCGTAAGAGCGTGGTAACTGGAATCTTACGCTTACCATCTATCTTGACGGAAACTATATCCCGGTTGCTGGTCTCAAACTCCAACCAGGCGCCACGGCTGGGTATCAGATTAGCCGAACATAACCTGCGGCCACTGGTAGCATCCTCTTCAACGGTGAAATAGACGCCCGGGGAACGGAGTAGTTGACTGACTATTACCCGTTCCGTGCCGCTGGTGATAAAGGTGCCTTTAGCTGTCATTATAGGAATGTCACCGAAGAATAGGTCAAATGGTTCCTTGATTTCCCCAGTCCCTTTAACCAGCAACCTGGCCTTCACATAAAGGGGCGCTGAATAGGTCAGGTCGCGCTGGCAACACTCCTGCTCAGTATAACGAGGCTCGCGGAACTCATAGCCGATAAAACTAAGCTCCAACCTATTGCCGGTGAAGTCCTCAATGGGAGATATTTCCTCCAATAATTGCTTTATTCCTTCCTCTTGAAACCAGCGAAAGGAGTCTAGCTGAACTTCAATCAAATTGGGTATATCTAGAATATGGGGTAACTTAGCATAGGATTTTCTGGAAATAGGAAGTTTTTCCACATGGGAAAGTGTTGGTGACTCAAATACCATTTCTACTCCTTAAACAGGCGTGCAGAAGCAAAGCATCATCACAGTGCTAAGGTAAAATCAGATACGTTGCCAACTAAGGGATATAATAGTGTGAACCATTAAGAGGCATAACTGCAAACGATAATAATACCACAATCTAAATTTTTTGTCAAGCCCTATTTTTAGTATTATAGCAAAATATTAAAAAAATAACAAAAATCGAATTCCACTATGTTTCACACAAGCTACAAAGGAATTGATTTCAGCGCTGGGACGTAGCTTAAAACCGCATTTGAGACCGGGCATTTGGCTATTTGAATTTGTCTCTTTTACTTATCCCTTGCTATCTAGTATTATATTCCTATTATTCAGTTACTACTCAGACCCAGGGTAAGTTGTTATGTCAGTAGAGGAAGAGTTAGCCGGTTTAACACCCCAAAAGGGAATGTTACTGACCATCGGGGTCTTTGACGGGGTTCACCTCGGCCATAAATACCTGCTATCTGAACTGGTTGAGCAGGCAAGGCTTAAGGACCTGATTAGTGGAGTGGTTACCTTCAAACAGCACCCCCAGAGGTTGCTTAAACCACAGTCCAGTCTGCCCTTCCTGACCAACCTGCCCCAGAAAATCAAGCTTCTTAAAGATGAGGGGGTGGAAGCTATCATCACCCTGTCCTTCACACTAGAACTGGCCCAGACTGGTGCTCACCAATTCGTTAGCCTGCTGCAAAAGTATCTCAGAATGCGCGGGCTGGTACTCGGGCCTGATTTTACCCTAGGCCGAAACAAGGAAGGCAACGTAGCTGTCCTCCGTGCCCTAGGGCAGAGTATGAATTTTAGCCTAACGGTAATACCCGAAATTACAATAAATGGAGAAGTGGTAAGCAGTACAGCTATCAGAAACACCTTGTCTAGAGGCAATATGAGAAAAGTACATGACATGCTAGGCCGCGACTTCAGCCTGGAGGGGCGTGTAATTAGCGGAACCGGTAGAGGTGTAGAGCTTGGCTTCCCCACAGCCAATCTGGACATTGACCCGGAACGGGCACTGCCCGCAGATGGCATTTACACCACCTGGGCTTATATTGAGAACCAGCGCTACCAGTCAGTAACCAATATCGGTAAGCGACCCACTTTCGGGGAAAGCGAGCAAACTGTAGAGGTCTATATTCTCAATTTCCAGGGCAACCTGTATCGCCACGAGCTAAAAATTGATATAATAAAAAGACTGCGCCG
>JAUWZL010000030.1 GCA_030615305.1 Dehalococcoidia bacterium | reverse complement strand
ACCTTCCTAGCCTCATCCAGGCTATCCTCCGCCTCCTGTCGGTTCTTTGCCTGCCCCTGGTAGACCATATAAACCAGAACGGCAGCAATAATGAAAAGGCCAACGCCCAGAGTTATCCAAGTTGTCTTTTTTAATCTCATTATTTACTCCTAATATTATAGGCTGCCTTCCCGGCTACTCTATCTGCCAGGAATAAACTAATACCGCACCACTGCTCTCTAGTACAACAGCCTCAACAACCACCGTGCTCTCATCTTCAGCTTGAGCCGTAGCCGTAATCCTAATGGGCTTAAACTCCCAAACAGCCCCTATATCCTCACTAACCGCCACAAATATAAAATTGGAAATTTTTGGTGCGTCGTCAAAACCCACGAGCTGGAAAATACAGCTCACCGTGACCCAAGTTTCGGGGTCATTGGGGTCAGCGGAAGGGTTCCCATCAATTTTAGTCTCACCTGGGTCAAAGTCCCAGGTGAGTATTTGATTGTCACCTGATTCAGTAACCGTCAGTACACCATCGGTAAAGTTACCCTTCTGTAACACCACTCCATCTCCATTGTATAACCCATCTACTTGATACCCAACTGGACAATCAAGGTCTGTGGAAAAACTGATTTTGATCTCGTCTATTCCTATATTTTTATTGTGCTTGTTAGTCAGGGTTAGCCTGTATGTGTAATCACCCCGGTAGTCAGGGTCGGGAGGGACATCTATAAGTATGAGTTCGCTTTCTAGTTCCACAATCCAGTAATGTACTCCCCCCCCTAACTCTACACCATAAAAAGTAGTAACTTCTTCTATAACAACGGTCACTGACATCTCATTCACATCCGTCAACTGGTAGGGGTCAAGGTAATTATCCGGCGGGACATTCAGTATCTTCCACAAAGCATCCTCTACCCCAGCGTCGGCAGCGTAAAGCCCTTCCATCTTCTGCTCATATATTTGACCAGCACTAAGCCCGGTGCTCATGAACGCCAGAAGAGGAACCACTATAAGGCAGCCCACCGCCAGCATAATCAGGGCAAAAATGAGCGCCTGCCCTTGTTCCTTCCCTATTAACTTATTTAGTGTTTTTTTCATTGTCCCTTTACATCCAGACACCATTAGCTCGGTCTCGGAGTAATCTCATATGTTCTGGTTTCACTGGCCGGTTTATAGCCGCCTAGGGTGGCCGTTATCGTTAACCTGAGCAAACCAGCACTAAACTGGCAGCTGGTCTGGCTAGAATCAATATATTGGGCTACCAGGGTCTCACTTGAGGGCGCACCATCAACATAATGGCTGCGCCGTATCTTGCCATCTGTTATGGTATATTCAACCAGATGTATAGCCCCCTCCCAGTCAGTCCAGGTTAAGATAAGGGGAAAGCCTGAAGAAGAACCCTGATAGGAGCTTAAATCCACCAGGCTGCTTATCATGGTCAGGGTTCTTTCAGCAATAGTGCCACTACCCTGTCCCTGAAATTCGTCATTGTTGTAGATTGTCCAGTTATTAGCTCCGTTATCCCAGTTATTAAAGTTGTTGTCGCATTCATCCGAGAATACTCCTTGAGAGATGGTAATATTATCAAGGTAGGCATACTCATCTGAAACGTTAAACTCCAGGTAGAACCTCATCATAAAATTATTGGTCAAATATTCATCTGGAATAGGGTAGCTATAGCTACTTGGCGGATCATCATCGCGAAAGGCTTCTATATTGTCGCTCCAGGTACTACCTCCGTCACCGGAGAAGGCAAAGTAAAGACGGTCTTCATCCCCCAGATCACCGCTCTCCCGCTGGTCCCAGGAAACAGTGATTACTTCAGCTGGTGTCATCACCTGAGCCATCAGGACATCGCGGCTAATCCAGTGACCGGCGTTCTGTACCTGACGGATAACGGTCATTTCACTGCTGTTTCGGGCATTGCCGCCAAAAACCTGAAAAATAGTCAGCGTCAGGCCGCTGGTGATAAGGCTGGAAATAGCAATCGCCACCAGCAGCTCAATTACGGTAAAGCCGCGCTGGTTTTTGTTTATAAACCTAAGTCTGCGAAACATCATCGGTCTACCTTATAGTCCTCTAATGTAATTACCACTTCCCCAGAGTAGTCAATGGTTACCGTTATCTCTTGAAGACCTGCCACTAGCTCAACAACATCAATCGTGGCTGAAAAACCAACATGCTCAGCAGGAATTTGAGCTGGGTCATATGAGGTAGCGCCATTTATGTAATCCAGCTCCTTAACATATTCCATCTGGCTTCGGGCCAGGCTTTCCGCCGTGGTCCGTTCATCAGCAATAAGAATCGCCTTGGAGCTGGTAGCTATACCCGTAAGAAAGACAGCGGCAAATACACCGAGCAGCCCCAGGGCTACCAGCACCTCAATCAGAGTAAATCCCTTTTCGTTTTTCATTAGCTTTGACATTTTTAGAAGCCCATCTCTCCGTACACAGAATACATGGCTGAAACCAGAGATAGAGCGATAAGACCGATTACTAAACCGATAACAACAGTCACCACCGGTTGGATTAGCCCAATCGCAGAGCTAGTCCTGTCATCAGCCTCCATCTCATAGCTTTCGGCTACTGTAGTCAGCGTGTTATCAAGGTTACCTGTCTCCTCACCAACACCGACCATCTGCACCATCAGGGGTAGAAAGAGCGGTCTCCGTGACATTGGTTTGGATAGGCCCTCCCCCCGGATTAGTTCATGCTGGACTCCGGTTAGCACCTCAGCCATAGCCTTATTGCTAGTGCCCTGGATTGCCAGAGACAGTACGTCGGGCAGAGGTAAGCCAACCTTGAACAGCAGTGACATAGTCCGGCAGGCACGGGAAAGCTCACTCAGGAGCAGGATACGTCCGATTATGGGCGCACGAAGCATTATTTTATCCCACTGATACTTGCCCGCCGGGGTCCTGATATAGAAAAACCCCGAACCGGCGACAGCCACTATGCCCAATATAAGGTAAAGCCCGTAACTAGAGAACCAATCGGTAGTGCCCATAAGTATCCTTGCCGGCAGGGGCTGTTCAACGCCAAAAGCACCATATAGGCTGGTAAAAGTAGGCAGGACGAAGGTAACCAGTATGGCGACCACGATGACAGCCACAATGACCACAATAACGGGATAGGTCATAGCATTTTTTATCTTCTTTTCGGTGGTGGCCCCCCTCTCAATAAAATCAGCCATCTGTCTGAGCACAACCTCCAGATTACCACTCCGCTCGCCGGCAGCTATTGCCCGGGAGTATATCTGGGAAAAGACCCTCGGGTATCTCCTTAGCGCCGCTGACAGGGAACTACCACTGCGAATGTCAGAGACGATGTCACCAATAGCCCGCTGTAAGGTGCGATTTGTTACCTGACCTTGAAGCAGCTCCAAAGAGGCGACAATGTCAGTGCCTGATTCCAGGAGTAAAGCCAGCTGGCGAGAAAACATAATTACTTCCCTGGGATTTACCCTGGCAAAGAGAGCCGAAAGTTTCTCCAGGTTTAAAAAGGGAACATACTGCCTGAGAGTAAGCACCTGGTAGCCGCTATAGCCCAGCAATTTAGCTGCTGCTTCGCCGCTGGAAGCCGAAAGCTTACCCTTGACCAGTTTTTTATCTTTGGTATAGGCTACATAAGAAAAGTCCATTTTAATCCACCTTAAAACTGTTGCTCCGCAGAGTAGGCACTACGTAGAACTTCAGATGGAGTGGTGATACCGGCTCTTACTTTATGCATACCATCATTCATCATGGAGACCATACCTTCCTTGAGCGCCTGGGCGCGAATATCAGCCGAGCTGGCGCCATTGATAAGCATCCTTCTTATGTTGTCGCTCATGACTAGGATCTCAAAGATACCTATCCGCCCCAGGTAACCAGTGTAAGCACATGACTTACAGCCGGCGGCATACAGAAATTGGGTCTTCTTTTCTCCCATTTCCTTCTCATAAGCCAGCTGCTCTACCAGAGGGGCATCAATAAGCTGCGTGCAGTCAGGGCAAATGCGACGCACCATACGCTGGGCGACAATTCCAATAATCGATGAAGCTATCAGGTATGGTTCCACTCCTAGGTCAATGAGTCGCAGCAGCACACCCACAGTATCATTAGCATGTATGGAAGAAAGCATCAGGTGCCCGGTCAAAGCCGCCTGAACGGCTATATTGGCTGTTTCGGCATCGCGTATCTCGCCGACCAGTATTACATCGGGGTCAAGACGGAGTATAGACCGTAGTCCGCTGGCAAAGGTGATGCCAGCCTGAGGATTAACCTGAATCTGATTAATATCTTCAAAGCGATACTCGGCCGGATCCTCAATGGTAACGATATTCCTGCCCATAGTATCAAGGCTAATAACGGCAGCATATAGCGTGGTAGTCTTGCCGGCTCCGGTAGGACCACTAACCAGAATCATGCCATAGGGAACCTTGAGCATTCTCTCAAACTTCTCCCCGCTCTCCGGCAGCAGCCCCAGTTCAGGCAACCCCAGAGTCGCCGTTGACTTATCCAGAAGGCGCAACACAGCCATCTCTCCATGCACCGAGGGAGAAGTAGCCACCCTGACGTCTATCGCCCGACCCTTGGCCTCGGTGGAAAATTGACCGTCCTGGGCCCGATGATGGTCGGCAATATTCAGGTTAGACAGGATTTTAACTCGAGAAATGAGAGCCGAATGTATGTCTAGGGGCAGCGACATCATATCTTGAAGCGTGCCATCAATGCGGTAGCGCACTCTCAACCTGGCTTCCTGTGGCTCAATATGAATATCAGAGGCACGGGCCTTAACTGCCTCATCAATGATAAGCTTAAGAGCTTGAACCAGAGGGGCATCAATAGCAGCATCGAAGGCCGGTTTCATATCAGTGGCCCCGCTAGCCACCGAGATACTGGAGACCTGCTTTTCGATTTCGCCATACCCTTTATAGTTGAAGTCAATGGCTTCCCTGATTTCCTTGGCGTCGGCGGCTATAGGTTTGATTCTCATTCGGCTCTGTATTGAGAAAGCCTCTAGGGCAAGGATATCAGTGGGGTCGGCCATAGCTACTTGTAGCGTATTGCCCGTTTTGGTCAAGGGTATGGCACTATATCTCCTGGCCAGCACCTCAGGAATCAACTGCAATGCCTCGGGCTGGGGTGCTTGCCTCAGTAGTTTCTTAGGCTTGACAACCGGAATCTCTGCCTTCTCCGGTTTAGCCGGCTTCTTTGGTTCGCCAGCCTCTTCTTCAACTATCTGTACTTCTAAGCCCTCTTCCTCACCTAACTGCAGTATCTTTATTCCTTGGAGCTGAACAAATTGCCTGGCTTCAGGGCTGAGACTTGATTGCATTAGGGCTATAACTTTTTCGTCAAGAGCAGTATCATAGGCCTTGGTATCAAATAAAGATACCTCATCCAGACCTATCTCCTTTTCCCCGCTCATAATATCTATACCCAGGCTATGACCAATCCGGCTACCGTTGCCAACAGCCACTATATCGAAGACGTATTCAACTCCTGACCTGCCTTGAACTTTGCCCTTCTCCTCAACCTTGTAACCCAGATTGGCCAGAGATTCAACTAGTTGAGACTTTGTCTTAAACCTGAAGGGCTTACTTGGCTTGGTCTTTGGCTCCGGCCCCTGGGCTAGTAACGACTCTATTTTCCCCTCATCAATGACCTTTATGCGCTGTCCTTCCGCCAGTTGCTTCGTCTCCGGGTCCAATCGGGGCATAGCTATCAGGACCCTATCCTTAATGCCGACATCATAGGCTTTATTGGCAAAGTTGAACACGGTGCTGGCTTCTGATTCTTTGTTACCAGTGACAACAATGCAGATGGCAATAGTTCGTGTCGTAATGCCCTCATCCCTGGCAGCCAGCACATCAAAGGTATGCTCAATCCCCGATTTACCGCGCAGTTGAGCTCCCACAGTTACCTGATAGCCCTGGCTTTTCAGGTATTCTATAACCCTGCTTTCGGCTTCCCGCCTAGGTTCTGATTTTTTTACTTTATTCTGTGGCATCTTGCCTTATCCTCTTACCCCAACCACTAAGGCAAAGGGTAAGGAAAAAAGTGTAACATAATATATGGGCAAACTTCGGTTTTTAATAACTAAACTCCAACCCCACTTACCCTCTGGGGATGGGCAAAAAGTCTGCCTTCTATATTTAATATCTGTCTCATCATTTTTCACCAATTGAAATCCAGCCACTGCGTATCGCCAAAACTACAGCATGGGCCCTATCATTGGCATTTAGCTTGCGCAGGATGGCACTAACATGATTCTTAATCGTCTGCTCACTGATCTTAAGAACAAGGGCAATCTTTTTATTGGTGTTGCCATCAGCGATGTAGTTCAGTATCTGCCTCTCCCTGTAGGTCAGGGGTACCACTATAGTTTCCATACTGTCACCCAGTGAGGCCATGCTTTGGAATTGTCGTAACACATGCCTGGCCACGGAAGGTCTGGTCATAACGCTCTCATTTATTGGGTATTCACCGTGTGAAGCCCGTCTTATAGTATTAGCCAGCTCCTCGGCAGAGCTATTCTTCCTGAGACAGGCCACAGCGGCACTTCTAATAACCTCAAAAAGCTCTTCGTCATTAGGGTCCGGGCTCAGCATTATCACCCTGGTATTGGGAAAGTTTCTGGCGATTTTGCTACCCAATTCAAGTCCGCTGTGTGATGCCAGGTCGGAACCCAGCAAGGCGACATCGGGCAGAGCGGCTTCAATTACACGCAAAGGATCGTGATTTGGGTCACACTCCAGTATCTCAAGGTCATTTTGTTGAGATAGTGCCTGGCGCACACCTGCCCGGAAAAACGCCTGCTCGTCAATTATCATTACTTTGATTTTAGCCACTTAGCCACCCCCTTAATTTTTTCTTTTTCTGCTGCTTTATAGTTAGCCAAAGGTTTTATCCGGCGACCTTTCTGCCTCTGCTTTTACCATCACTGGAAAAGAAGTTGGTGATGTCTTCCCTTTTAAATCTGCGGTCACCCCGAGAGCCAATACGGTAAGCCTTTAGTATTCCCTGATTACTCCACCTCCGCACCGTGTTAATATGCACACTGAGAATACGGGCCACTTCGCTTGTGGTAAGCATGGGGTCAATATCATTATAATGTACCATATTTATCTTCCTCACCATATTTATCTTCCTCTCTAAAGCTATCTAAAACTCACAGTTTAGTACTATACCTTATTCTAACTGCCAAACCAAGCCCACAAATCCCCCAAACGGGCTATTTTGGGGGGAAAATAGTCATAGGTAATTAGTCCTATATGACCTGCCGCCTATCTTTTTTAGGCTTTCTTCGTTATAATTTATGCACGTGGTAACACCGGATTGCCAGTTATATCTAGAACAAACATAGAGCCGGGTTGACATTTCTGGCAAGGGGGGTTGTCGGGTGCAAGATGAGCAGAGCCTTGTCCGGCGAGCCCAGCAGCTCGACCAAGAGGCTTTTACCCAACTATATGAGAGGTATTTTAATAAGATTTATCGCTATGTATCTCTCAAAATAGGCAACCAAGCGGAGGCTGAGGACATGACCCAACAGGTCTTTCTCAAGGCACTTCAGTCCATTTCCTCATATAAATGGCGGGACATACCCTTTTCCGCCTGGCTATATCGTATTGCCCATAATCAGGTTGTTGACTACCTGAGGAAAAAGACGAGACAACCAACCATGTCTCTAAACGAGTCACTAGCTATTTCTGAGAGCAACCCTCAGCAGACAGCCGAGCACAAGCTGGGTATTGAACAGCTACTGCTAGCTACCAGGCGGCTGACTCCGGCACAGCAGGAAGTTATTTCCCTCCGCTTTACCGGTGAATTGCCCATTGCCCAGGTAGCCAAGATCATGGGTAAGAGCGAGGGGGCAGTAAAGGCTCTACAGCACAGCGCCATTGTGGCCCTGCGAAAACTATTAGTGGTGGATTATGATGACAAAAAGGGATAGAGAGTTTGATAATATTCTGAATGAGTGCCTGGAGAGACTGCTGGTTAAGGACGAAACAATAGAGCAGTGCCTTGCCAGCCATCCGGAACTGGCAGATACCCTAAAGCCGCTGCTCCAGACTGCAGCCACAGCCAAGAAGGCTACAAACATCGAGCCCCGCCCCGAATTCAGAGCCAGAGCCAGATACCAATTCCGCAGCGCACTGCAAGAGGTAGCTGCCAGGGAAAGTCGCCCTGTCTTTTCCTGGCGGTTCAGGTGGGCAACGGCAGTGGCCACTGTTCTTATCTTGCTGCTGACCAACGGTGGTATGGTAGCAGCAGCCATGGGCAGCATGCCCGATGAGCCCCTGTATCCGGTGAAGCTGGCTGTAGAGCAATTACAATTAAACCTGACCACCTCGCCTCTAGACAAGGCAAAGCTTTATGCCGAGTTATCCGATAGAAGGGTGACCGAGATAATTTACTTGGCCCAGGAAGGTAAAGCCG
>JAUWZL010000078.1 GCA_030615305.1 Dehalococcoidia bacterium | reverse complement strand
ACCCTTGTCCCACATCTGCTTTATTGCCCACCAGCAGGTCTCGATATAGCTATTGTCCATGGTGATATAGGGGTGTTCTAAATCAAGCCAGAAGGCGATGCGCTCGGTCATGGCGTTCCATTCCTCCAGGTAGCGGAAGACGCTCTCCCGGCAGCGGTCGTTAAACCGGTCAATGCCATACTTCTCAATATCTGCCTTGCTGGAAAAGCCAAGCTCCCTTTCCACTTCCAGTTCTATCGGTAGGCCGTGGGTATCCCAGCCGGCAATGCGCGGGGTATAGTAACCCTTCATTGTTTTATAGCGTGGTATGAGGTCCTTGAAGACGCGAGACAGCACATGGTGTATGCCCGGGCTGCCATTAGCTGTCGGTGGCCCCTCATAGAGCACAAACCGAGGAGAACCCTTACGGGCGGCGACACTCCGCTGGAAGATACCGTTCTTATGCCAAAATTCAAGTGTCTCTTCTTCCAGTTTTGCCAAATTCACCTTGCTAGTTACTGGTTTAAACAAATAAACACCCCATAAATAAATTTTATCCCGCCCTCAGGGACGGGACTTATTCTACCCGCGGTACCACCCCGCTTCCCCTGTAAATACTCAGGGGCACTCATTGGGGCACATTCATGCCCTTGTCATCATAACGGCTGACATGCCGACCAAGTCTACTAGGTCTATATGACTGTTCGGTTGGCAGCTCGGGAGTGATTTTCAGGGGGAGGAGCACATCTGCTCCCACTATACCAGACTCGCTGGCTACTCACTGCTCCCCTTACTTGTCTCCGTCATCGCCTTTTCAAACTAAGGCTAGCCTATATTGTCTTGGCTTTGTTACTATTTCTGGTAGATAAGGCTACCATACTCCAAAAAATGAATCAAACTAGGAAGCCTTATATCTGTTGCTGCCTGGGCAGAATAACCACCTTACGAGCTTCGCCAATGCCGGTACTCTCAGTGATGACATCAGGATGGCTGGTCAGGGTTATGTGGATAATGCGCCTCTCATAGGCTGGCATTGGTTCCAGTGTAAATGACTTGCCGCTAGCCGCTACCTGCTCCGCCACTCGAGTGGCCAAGGCCTTAAGTGACTGGTAGCGGCGCTGCTTGTAGCCGTTGACATCAATAACTATAAGCACCGGAGCCTTCATCTGAGCAGCTACGATAAGTCTGACAATATACTGAAGACAGGCCAGTGTCTGCCCACGCCGCCCAATTAGAATGCCCAGCTCATCACCCTCTATGTCAAAAATGATAGGCGCCGGGGTTCTCTCTCCTTCCTGAATAACGGCTTCAGCTTGGTGGATAACAGAAGCGGTTAACCCCATCTTGGACAGCATTGTCTCCAGGATGCCCTGGGTGATGCTGATGACTTCGCTCTCTTCGGCAGGTTCTGCTACTGCTTCTGAAGGAGCGGCTTCAAGTAGCCTTACTCTAACTGTAGCCTCTTCAGCGCCCACGCCTAGGATACCACGTTTACCTTCGCTTAGAACGTCTACCTCTACTTCGTCTCGGCTTGCGCCCAATTCTTCTAAAGCTAGTTGTATAGCCTCCTCCACGGTCTTGGCGCTTATCTCCACCTCTTTCATTTTCTGCCCCCTCTACCTGTGTGGCACTAGAAATATCAGCCTCAAGAGCCGGAACCCCGGCCGGCACTTGCTCCACCTCGGCAATACGTTTCTTAAGCTTTTTATCCCTTTCACCGGCTGGTTTTCTAGCCCTTGCTGGTAGCAAGCCTCCCCAGCCGGTAACAAAATACTGCATGGTAATAGTGATCAGGTTTGAGGCCACCCAGTAGAGGGCCAATCCGCTAGGGAATGATAGAGAAAGGAAGGTGAACATCAGTGGCATCATGATCAACATTGTCCGACCCCGTGCCTGCTGTTTGGGGTCGGCGGAAACCGGTGTCATCATCTTTTGCGTCACCCACATGGTGGCACCAACCAGGATGGCCAGGAAAAAATCTGGAACCGCCAGATTCATCCACAGGAACTGATTATCTAACGGCAGTGCTGAGTACACTATCGGCCAGTCGTACAGAAAGCGGGACAGGTTCAAGAAGCTCTCCGGGGTTACCGCTAAGACCCGGATAATTGCCTGGTACAGGGCTATCCAGATGGGCATCTGGATTAGCATGGGCAAAAGGCAACCGGCAGGGCTTACCCCTGACTCCTTATATAGCTTCATCTGCTCCTGGGCCAGCTTTTGCTTGTCCTTGCCGTGCTTCTTCTGGAGTTCAGCCAGCTTGGGCTGAAGGCTCTGCATGGCTTTGGTAGCACGAAGCTGCCTCCTGGTCAGGGGGTACATTGCCCCCCGGATGACAATGGTCAGGGCAATAATGGTAAGCCCGAAGCTACTAAACAGGATGTTGGACAGACCGATGACGACATTTATCATCGGCTGAAGAATTATCAAGTCCCATATTGCTCCGATATCCAACTAAACCTACCTCGTTGACTAGTTAATGGGGGTATTCCAGATTATTACTCCGGTCTCGGCGTTTAGAGCATAGAGGGCCTCATCCTCCTGGGCATGGACATAAACAACGCCATCACTGGCGGTAAGGGGAGCTGTTATTATGCCCCCTAGGACTGACAGCTCTCTCGTCTGATGACTGTTAGTATCGATATAATATACCCTGCCCTCTTCCGTGGCGATAAAAACCTTGTCACCAGCCACTGCCGGTGATGAGGAAATGGGGCTACCCAGGTCAAGCGCAGTTATCAAATTTCCACTGTCAGCATCCAAAACATAGACCCTGCCATCCATGTTGACAGCGTAGATGGTATTATTATGAATCACCGGGCTGGCCCAGAACCATTTTCCAGGCCTGTTTTCAGCCTCATCAGTGGACGGATATTGCCAGATTAATTGACCATTTGTAGCATCTAGGGCATAGATATGCCGGTCAAAGGAAGTAACATAAACCGTATTATCATAGACCAGAGGGGTTGACACAATAGGCCCCTGAGTTTCAAAAGGCTGCTGCCACTTTTCTTCACCGGTATTGACGTCAAGAGCATAAAGCTTCTTATCAAAAGAACCGATAAATAGCGTGTCACCGCTAATAGCTGGCGTTGACCATATCTCATCCTCGGTCTCAAACTGCCATATCCAATCACCGGTAGCCGCATCTAAGGCATGGACTATACCATCAAATGACCCGATATAGACCTTGCCCTGGGCTACTACTGGTCCGCCAACAATATAGTTAAGATTGCCCTCACGGGGATATATCCACCTTATGGCACCGGTCTCAGTATTGATGGCACGAACCTTGCCGTCAAAGCCGCCGATATA
>JAUWZL010000045.1 GCA_030615305.1 Dehalococcoidia bacterium | reverse complement strand
AGTCTACAACCTTGATTACTACGTAAACAAGGCGCTAATACTTCAGGATATGGGTGCCGATAGCCTGTGCATCAAGGACATGGCCGGGCTGATAGCCCCCGATGATGCCTACAACTTAATCAAGGCACTCAAGCAGGAGCTAAAGATACCGGTGCAGCTGCATAGCCACTACACCAGCGGCATGGCGCCAATGAGCATCCTCAAGGCTATTGAAGCCGGGGTAGATATTATTGATGCCGCCCTGGCACCTTTTGCCTTACGCTCGTCACACCCGGCTATTGAGCCCATCGTAGTGGCTCTACAGGGAACGCCCAGAGACACTGGTATTGATTTGGGGCAGCTTTTGAAGCTGGGGCAGTACTTTGAGTCTATAGCCCCCAAGTATCGGGACTTTCTAGGTAGCACCCGGATGGCAGTTATTGATACTGGGGTGCTGATACACCAAGTTCCCGGCGGCATGATATCTAACCTAGTCGCCCAGCTAAAAGAGGCTAAAGCCCTAGATAGAATTGATGAGGTTTACGCCGAGTTGCCGAAAGTCAGAAAAGAGCTGGGTTATCCACCCCTGGTTACTCCCACAAGCCAGATTGTCGGTATTCAGGCAGTCCAGAATGTCCTATTTGGCCGCTATAAGGTAATCTCGGCACAGGTGAAGGACTACATCTACGGGCTGTACGGCAGGCCGCCAGCCCCGGTCGACCCCGAAATCCAGAAGTTAGTGCTCAAAGGCTATGAGAGGGGGGAGACTCCCATTACCCGCCGTCCCGGGGATGTGCTTGAGCCGGAGCTTGAGGCAGCCTTCGAAGCCACCAAGGATATTGCCAAGGACATCGGCGATGTGCTTATCTATGCCCTTTATCCCACCACCGGCATGCGCTTCCTCAGGTGGAAATATGGCCTGGAAACGCCACCACCGGAAACCAAGCCCAAGACCCTGGAGGATATAAAGCGAGAGGACGAACTCATTGCCAAAGCAAAAGCGGGCATGCTGGCAGAGACGGTGACAGCAAATGACCCGGTTACGACATCGGCACCGGCTAAGGAAACAGCACCAGCGGAAGCCAAGGCCGGGGAGACAACTATTGTGGCGCCTATGCCCGGGCTGATAATTCGCTATGATGTCAAGATAGGCGATGAGGTCAAAGCTGGTGATAATATAGCCGTACTGGAAGCGATGAAGATGGCCATAGACCTGCCGACCCCGGTTGGTGGGCGGGTTAAAGCGATAAGTTTCAAAGCTGGTGACCATGTTGCCCGGGATGATGTCCTGGCTATTATTGGCTAGCTATTAAGCATCTTTCTGACTTTCTCCTCTTAAGGGAGTAGCTAACAGGAGTGGTGAAGCCTATCCATATAGATAAATCCTCCGTAAAAAGGTGAAGTATTATAGCCGTGGGCAAGACTTTAGCCGAGAAAATACTAAGTGAAAAATCGCAGGGTGGTGTCCGGTCAGGAGATATTATTGTTGCCCGGGTAGACCTGGCCTTTGCTCAGGATACTACCGGGCCACTGACGATAAGCGAGTTTGAGTCCAGCTTTGGTTCCCTGGCCAATAGAGAAAAAACTGTCCTGTTTCTTGACCATGCCGCTCCCAGTCCCAGTCATCAGCTATCTACCGACCATATTCTGTTGCGCCGCTTCGCCCGGCGGACTGGTTGCCTTCTCTCTGATGTCGGGCAAGGCGTTTGCCACCAGCTCGTAGCCGAGTCCCTGGCCAAGCCGGGTGATGTCATCATCGGTGCCGACTCTCATACAGTAACTGCCGGTGGGCTGGGTGCCTTTGCCACCGGCATGGGCTCCTCTGATGTTGCCGTCGCCTTTGCCCTGGGCGAGACCTGGTTCCGGGTTCCAGAGAGTATTAAAGTGCTGGTTAGCGGCAATTTCCAGAAGGGTGTTTACGCCAAGGACCTCATTCTGCACTTAATCGGGCAGATTGGAGCTGACGGCGCTACCTATAAGGCGCTGGAGTTTGGTGGTAATACCGTGGATACAATGTCCGTATCCGGGAGGCTAACTATTGCCAACATGTCAGTAGAGGCCGGGGCTAAGGTAGGGCTCTTTACCGCTGATGAGATAACCCGGGATTACTTGATAAAGCAGGGGCGGGGTGACCAATATCGGTCTATTTCCCCCGATGCTGATGCCAGTTATGAAAAGACCATTACTATTGATGCCACCAGCCTTGAGCCAACGGTATCTCAACCCCATACGGTGGATAATACAGCTCTGGCTAGAGAACTTAAGGGGACCAAGATTCATCAGGTGTTTATCGGCACCTGTACCAACGGACGCCTGGAAGATTTAGAGGTGACGGCCTCTATCTTAAAGGGCAGAAAAAGCCACCCTGAAACCAGGGTGATAATCGCCCCGGCGTCAAGGAAGGTGTTGCTTCAGGCTGTTCAAGCCGGCTATATCCAGACCTTTATTGAGGCTGGGGCAGCTATTCTGCCACCCGGCTGTGGTGCCTGTCTCGGCCTTCACCAAGGAGTGCTGGGTGACAGTGAATCATGCCTGTCCACAGCTAACCGAAACTTTAAGGGGCGGATGGGTAGCCCCAACGCCTTTATCTATCTGGGCAGCCCGGCTACGGCAGCGGCGACGGCTATCACCGGTGAAATCACCGACCCCAGAGAGGTGCTATAGTGCTCACAGGGAAAGCCTTCAAGTTTGGTGATAATATCTCTACCGACCATATCGTACCGGGAAGGCTGGCTTATATGAGAAGTAACCTGCCTGAGCTGGCCAAGCACGTCCTGGAAGATGCCGACCCCACCTTCGCTTCCCGGATAAAAGCCGGGGATTTTATAGTCGCCGGCAAAAACTTCGGGCTGGGCTCAAGCCGGGAGCATGCGCCGCTGGTTATCAAGATGGCCGGGGTTAGTGCTATACTGGCTAAGTCAGTTGCCCGGATATTCTTTAGAAATGCTATCAACTTGGGGCTGCCAGTGCTAATCTGTAATACTGACAGAATTGATGACGGTGATGAGCTTGAGGTAGACCTTGAGGCAGGCGCTATCAAGGATATTACCAACGGCAACCAGCTTACCTTTAAGAAAATTCCAGAGGTGATGCTCCGTATTCTGGGTGAAGGTGGGCTTATGCCATACATTAAAAAGTATGGCGACTTTAAAATATAGTTTGCTTTAAGGAGGCATGTCTATATATGACCTACAATATCACTCTTATACCCGGTGATGGCATAGGTCCCGAGATAACCGAGGCCACCAGGAGGGTTCTGGAAGCCACCGGAGTTAGCTTCAACTGGGATGTGGTCTATGCCGGCGCTGATGTCCAGGATGAATACGGCACACCACTCCCCAGCCACGTACTTGAGTCCATCAGGAAGAACAAAGTGGCTATTAAGGGACCGGTTACCACCCCGGTTGGCTCTGGTTTCCGGAGTGTAAATGTTGCCCTGCGCAAGGAGCTTGAGCTCTATGCCTGCCTGCGCCCCTGTAAAAGCTACTTAGGCGCTCCGACGCCCTATAAGGATGTGGATATTGTGGTCGTCAGGGAGAACATGGAAGACCTCTATGCCGGTATTGAATTTGAGAAAGGGACTCCACAGACGGCAAAGCTGATAAAGCTGCTGGCTGAGACACATGGTGCCATAGTCAGAGACGATGCCGGCATCAGCATAAAGCCTATCTCGGAGACGGGCAGTCGAAGGATTGTCCGCTTTGCCTTTGAATACGCCCGCGACAACCATAGAAGAAAGGTAACGGCTATCCATAAAGCCAATATCATGAAGTACTCAGACGGTTTATTCTTGGCTGTTGCCCGGCAGGTAGCCAGGGAATACCCTGATATTGAATTTGAGGATAGAATTGTAGACAACATGACCATGCAACTGGTAAAAAGACCCCGGCAATTTGATGTTATCGTGGCGCCCAATCTTTATGGCGATATCATCTCTGACCTGTGTGCCGGTCTGGTCGGTGGCCTGGGTCTGGCCCCGGGGGCTAATATCGGCGATGAGGCCGCCCTCTTTGAGCCGACACACGGCAGCGCCCCTAAATATAAAGGACAGAACAAGGTCAACCCCATGGCTATGATGCTCTCCGGAGTGATGATGCTGCGCCATATCGGCGAGAAAGAGAATGCCGACTGGCTGGAAAAGTCTATAGCCAGCGTTATCGCCGAGGGCAAGAATGTTACCTATGACCTGAAGCCTGAAGCAGAACAAGCCCAGGCAGTGGGCACCTCACAGGTAGCTGATGCCGTCATTGACAAGATGAGGGAGTAAAGCTATGGCTTCTAAAATTAGCATTATCGGTGCCGGAAACGTCGGCGGAAGTCTGGCTCAGCGCCTGGCTGAGAAGGGTTATGCTGATATAGTTCTACTGGATATTATAGAGGGTCTGCCTCAGGGCAAAGCCCTGGATATAATTGAGTCAGCGCCCATCTTAGGCTTTAACTCCCGTATTACCGGGACTAATAGCTACCGGGAGACAGCTAATTCGGATGTAGTTATTATTACCTCAGGCACTGGCAGAAAGCCGAGTATGACCCGTGACCAGCTGTTAAAAGCCAATGTTGAAATTGTTTCTGAGGTTACCGGCAATGTAGCCAAGTACTCACCCGACTGCATCATCATCATGGTTACCAATCCGGTGGATGCCATGACCTATCTGGCCCTTAAGGTCAGCGGATTTATGCCAAGTCGGATATTAGGTCTCTCTGGTGCCCTGGACAGTGCCCGGCTTTGTAGCTTCATCGCCGCCGAGCTTGATGTGCCGGTAGCAGAAGTATCAGCTTGTGTTTTAGGGGAGCATGGCCAAAATATGGTCGTTATTCCCAGGCTGGCCCAGGTTAAAGGCAGACCACTAACCAAGCTCCTGCCCCAGAAGACCATCAACCGGCTGGTAGAACGCACCATAAACGGCGGCGCCGAGATTATCAGCCTGCTTAAAACAGGGAGCGCCTTTTATGCCCCGTCAGCCGCTGCTGCCCGTATGGTGGAGGCTATAATACTGGATAAGAAGGAAACCCTCCCCTGCGCCGCCTATCTCCAGGGGGAATATGGCATAAAAGATGTTGTTATCGGTGTCCCGGTAAAGCTGGGCAAAAGCGGTATTGAGCAAATCGTAGAGCTTGAGCTAACCGATGAGGAGAAAAAAGCCCTGGCCAGCTCCGCCGAGGCGGTAAGGCAGCTGGTGGCTACTATGAAATTAGGGTAGTTGTGAAGGGGCTTCGCCCCTTCCAAAATAATATTTCCCCTTCCCCTTATCAAGGGGAAGGGGATACAGGGGATGGGGTTACAATAAATTAGAAAAGTAGTTAATCCAAATGAAAGAAATAGAAGCTAAGGTGATAAGGTGAAATTTCTAAGTATTCTCGGCTGGTTGGGTGTGGGATTCATAGCATTAGGTTTACCCCTGTCGTTTTCCTCTTCTTCGACTTGGACTAGCACGGGGAATTTGGGGTCTGGGGTTGGGTACCTGCTGGCATTGATGTTAGGTGTGCTCGGTGCCTTATTAATCCTTATTGGA
>JAUWZL010000008.1 GCA_030615305.1 Dehalococcoidia bacterium | reverse complement strand
AGTGCTTCGTGACTTCAACGGCACCGTCCACCATGTGCCCAATGGTGAGATTAAGGTAGCCAGCAACTTCACCAGAACGTTTGCTAGGGTCAACCTTGATATCTCGGTAGCCTATGACACTGACCTCGACCATGCCATCAGTGTGATCAATCGCGTCGGTCAAGAAATGGCTGCTGATAAGAACTGGGCTGAAGTGATTACTAGTGCCCCCCAAGCGCTGGGGGTAAATAATCTGGGCGACTCCGGGATAGATATCAAGATTTTAGGCAATACCAAGCCCATGCAGCAATGGGCAGTAATGAGGGAGTTGCGACTTCGCCTTAAGAAGGCCTTTGATGCTGATGGTATAGAAATACCTTGGCCGCACACCAAGGTCTATTTCGGTAACTCTCCACCACCATCAGTAGCTGGAGAGTGAGTGGCAGGGGGTGCTGGAAGAGGTGCTGAAAGGGATATTCAGATAATCTGGTAGAATGGGGTGAAGATGGGTCTTAAGCAACTGAATGAGCTATTTGATGTTTATAACAAAAGTCTGACTGTGTTTCAGTCAAATATCGGAGAGGCTTTTGTATGCCCAATATGTTTACAAAAGTTTGGACGAGAAGCTGTTGAAAGCCGTAGCCTAACAGTCGAACATGTGCCACCACGGAGCATCGGCTCCTCTATTACCACCCTAACTTGTAGAGAATGTAACAATAGCATCGGCAATCGGCTGCAGAATCAAATGAAAAATTACGTTACTGAAAAAGAATTTTTGGCAGGCATAGTCCCTGATAAAGGTATACCTGCTCAGGCAGAAGTCGATGGTTTCTCATGGAGTTTCGTTATACGGCAAGTACCTGGGAAAGGACGTGTTACGGGTTTTTCACTTCTTAGTCACCTTCCACGACGAATGGAGCCTAGTGACTTCGGTGAATTTGCGGGCAAAAGAGCACAACTTTCACTTAGGCTGAGGTCATCTCCAGATGTAGTTAATGCAGCATATCTACATTCGGCTTATTTAGTCTTGTTTCATTACATGGGTTACCCTTATATTATGCAGCGGGTGTTAGCTCCGGTTAGAGAGAAAATTACTTCTTTTTCAACAAAAGGAGGAATTCCTCACGTGATACATGCGCCAGGAGTTTATCTAAACCCAAGAGACCGAACGATTGAAATTGGTTTACTTTGGCAATCGCTTGACGTCAGTTGTTTGGGTTTGATCATCGCTGGTGAGCTTGTTCTCATGCCCTTTTTGGACGATTCTTACATCAAGATATTTGAAGTACTCTATGAGGCTTATAAGGCAAAATTAGCGGGGGAAAAGGGCAGAAAGTTACAAATTGGAGCTACCCCACTTCTAATCGACCCCACATGTAAGTTTTCCACCCATTTTCGGTTTGAAGACGGAGGTTTGGTATATAACAATATCCAGGCTTTGAAGCTAGCCCCAATTGATAAGATTTAGGCAATTAACACCTAATTTACCAGCGTTATCTTGGGAGTATGCAGATATAGGTGCAGGGGCAAGAGAGTTTTCATTATCCCGAAGTAAAATATAAGCAGTCTAAGAGGGGCAAAGCCCCTCTTTTTCAACTTCGTCCCCCTCTCCTTTGAAGGAGAGGGGGTCAGGGGGTGAGGATGATAAACTATCTTATCGAGGCTGATTGCTATGGCATCTATGGTGAAATCGCGCCGCCCAAGGTCCTTTTCAATGCTATCTTCAATGGTTGAGAAATCTATCTGCCACTTCCCAGTACCGGCTCCCTTGCTAGCCAAAATTACTCGGCCCACCCGGTTTACCTTGTCTAGAAGAACATACTTACCACCAAGAGCAGTGGCTATGTTGGGAGCGACCTCCAGCGCATCTGCCTTTAGGGCAATGTCAACATCAGCCGTGTCTCTTAGGAGTAGCTGGTCGCGTACAAAGCCACCAACAACATAGGCTGGAATGTTTTGTCTGGCGAGAAAGTTGTTTAGCTGGGTTAGTAGTGATAAGGCTGCACTCTTAAGTAATAGCTCCAAATCTGCCTCAACTGCTGCTATCATCTAGGAATAAACTATACCCTAGTAGCCTATATTTATCAAGCAGGGTTGCTGACGGGTGACTTGAGACATCTTTGCCCCGAGGGGCTAGAGATGAGATTACCTATCCACAGGCAGTGAATAAGATCATAAGGTACGGGTTCTTATGTTTGGAGGCTTTCTCTGGCCATGCCCTTGGCGATGCTTTTTAAAATGGAGAGGATGCCGATTACGGCATGCTGTACCTCAATTGGCTCCTGTGCCAATACCTTGGAGACATAGGGGTCCAGACGTCTGCTGCCGTAGCTCGGCCGTGCCTCGGATATGGTGCTGGGCTGGGGGGATAGATAGCCGGCTAGAGTAAAAAGCTCTTCCTCCTCGAAGCCTAAAGGCTTGGCAATTCTACGTAAAATACGGGCCGAGGGGAAGCGTTCACCTCTCTCCATGCGCCCCAGGTGTGATGGGGATACACCTGCTTTTTTGGCTAGCTCTTGCAGCGTCAGCGGTGTGGTAACCCTCTGCTGCCTGATTATTTCGCCCAGGCCGATCTCTCTATCACTCATAAATATAATTATAATTAGCCAAATGGCAAAAGTCAATGGGGTATGACTGAAAAATTTTATTGACTAGAGGCAATCTGGCTAAACCGGCTCAGCAGCAGTGTTAACTTTCATCATTGTCCGTTATTGTCCGTTTGAAGGGTGTGAAAAATACCGCAGGTTTTGATGCCTTTTGGCATATATTTTGACGGATTATTAGAAATCATCTGTGCAAGGTATTGACAAAAGGCATAATACAGGCTATATTATAGCCTGTAGTCGTGAAGGGGTCGTGGCTATGATAGTAAAGACGAGGGTTTTTGATCTGAGCTGTCGCTGTAAGGGCTTTAAAAACTTATCGGAGTTGGCCAAGGCTATGGGAATATCGGTAAGCCAGGTTTACCGGGTGCGAGAGGGCAAGCGTGGCATCAATCAAAAGTTCATTATTGGGGCGGTAAAGGCTTTCCCGGAACATAGACTTGACGACCTTTTCTATTTTGACCCTGATGAGCCAACCGCCCCCGGTTTTAACAAAGAGTAGCCATTGTTTGGCAATATTTGCCTGCTTAGACTACCCTTTAAAACTCAGGCAAGACCTACCGGGTCAACATCTACCGTCCAGCCCTGGGGGATAGCTATCTGGGATAGAAAAGCAGATGACTCAGCGCCGCGGAGAATAAGCTGCCAGCGGAACCTACCTCTTAGACGGTGAATAAATGCCGGTGCCGGACCAATCAGGCTGATATCATAAGTCCCTTTGGCCTCTCTTTCTGAAGTAAGCAGTCGCTTCATTCTTTCCGCTTCCTTGTGGCAAAGGGCATCGTTTTTATGGCTGAAAGTGAGGCGAACCAGTTGCAAGAAGGGAGGGTTGTTAAGCTTGAGGCGATAGGCAATTTCCTGCTTGTAGAAATGTCTATAGTCGTGTTTTACTGCTGCCTGAATGGCATAGTGCTCTGGGTAGTAGGTCTGAATGATAGCCCGGCCGCCTAAAGGGCCCCGCCCAGCCCGGCCGACCACTTGGGAAAGGAGCTGAAACGTCCTCTCTCCTGCCCGAAAGTCGGGCAGGTTCAGGCCGGTATCGGCATTAACTACTCCTACCAGGGTGACCTGGGGCAAGTCCAGCCCCTTGGCCACCATCTGGGTGCCGATCAGGATGTCGGCATCACGGCTACGGAACCTATCTAATATTTCCTGATGGGAATGTTTCCCCCGGGTGGCATCGCTATCCCAGCGTAACAGCCTGGCTTTATGGAAGAGATGCCCGGCTTCCTGTTCTAGTTTCTGAGTGCCAATACCCAGGAATTTTATGCGGCGGCTTAGGCACCGGGGACAAAACTGGGGTACTGCCATCCGGTAATTACACTGGTGGCAGACCAGGGCATCTTCAGCCGAATGGTAGTTGAGGGTGACCTGGCAACGGCGGCAGAACAGCACCAAACCGCAGTTACGACACTGAATGAGGGTGGCCGCTCCCCGCCGATTGACAAACAGGATCACCTGCTCTTTGTTAGCCACTGCTTTATCTATGGCCAGTTTAAGAGAGCGGCTGAAAATGCTCCTGTTGCCCGCCTTTAGCTCTTCCCTTAGATCAACCACTTCAACCTGGGGCAGGGCTGACCCCTCATGGGGGGTGAGCCGCTCGGGGAGCTCAAGCAGCTGGTAGTCTCCTCTTTGAGCGTGGTAGTAGGTCTCCACATCGGGAGTGGCACTGCCCAGGATAACTACTGCACCAGTAAGCTCAGCCAGCTTGAGGGCCACATCACGGGTGTGGTATCTGGGCGATAAATCCTGCTGTTTATAGGCCCATTCGTGCTCCTCATCAATAACTATTAAGCCCAGATTGGGTTGGGGAGCAAAAATAGCGCTGCGGGGACCGATGACGACATCAAGTTCACCGTCTCTCATTTGCCGCCACTGGTCAAATTGCTCTCCCAGGGAGAGTTTACTGTGAAGAACGGCTACCTTATGGGGAAAACGGGAAGCAAATCGTTCTATGGTCTGAGGGGTAAGGGCGATCTCTGGCACCAGAACAATACCGCGTTTGCCCAGCTTTACTGCCTCGGCCAGGGCCTGAAGGTAGACCTCTGTCTTGCCGCTGCCGGTAACCCCGTGGAGCAGAAATAGAGACGATTTGTTTTGCTTGAGGCTTTCCTTAATGGAGCTAAGAGCTGATTTTTGGGCAGTGGTCAGCCTGAGCGGCGGCGACGGTTTGATAGCCTGGTAGGAAATCGGTTGGCGTTTTATTTCAATATGCTGAACTGTTACTAAACCTTTGTTCACCAAAGCTTTAACTGTTGCTGCCTGGCACATAGTGCTTCTTACGGCTTCAGCCTGGGGCATCGGTTCTGGCTGCTGGGCCAGGAATTCAAGAAGGGCCGCCTGTTTGGTCGCCCTTCTCTTGAGCAGTTTGACTGCTTCCTGCCAGGCCTTATCAGCCTCTAGTGTCAGACTGAGGTAGAGCTCTTCCTTGGGTCTTACCCTGACCGGCTCCAGCCCATAGCTTCTAACTATGAGACCACGTCTAATTAGTTGCCAGATGGTAGCCTGGGCCCTTTTCTTACCCAGCGCCTTTTCCAGTCGCCTGAGACTGACCCTGCCTTGCCTTTGGGCTAGTTCCATAACCTGTCTCTGCTCTGTGGTAAGAGTGGATAAATCATATTTATCGGCGGCGGCTGAAGCCGAGATGAAGGTGAGTGTCTTACGCTCAAAGCCTGGCGGTAGCATTAAGGCTACGGCGTCAAAGAGGGGGCAGAGGTAGTAATCGCTGAGCCAGCGGGCAAGCCTGACATGGGCCGGGGAAAGTATCGGACGGGACTCAATTAAGCCGGCTATTTCTCTGGTTTCCTCCACCGAAGGGTACTGGCTCAGCTCTAAAACTATACCCTGGAGGACCTTGTCGCCAAAGGGGACCCACACTGCCTGCCCGATGTCAACACTCAAGCTCTCTGGGATGGTGTAGCTAAAAGCTTGGCGCTGGGCTACTGGTGAATTAACACTGACCTCAGCATAAGGCAACGGTGGCACTCCTTAAAATGGCATGTTGCCTTCCCGCTTGGTGAGGGTAGGTCTATGCCGGCCTCTACTGCTTTTCTTTTACTACCCGCTTTTCCTTGATGCGAGCCGCCTTGCCGCTTAAGCCACGCAGGTAATAGAGCCTGGCGCGGCGGACTTTTCCGTGGCGTATTACCTCTACCTTAGCCAATCGTGGTGACAGGAAGGGGAAGGTGCGCTCGACACCGACACCGTAGGCAACCCGCCTTACGGTGAAATTGCCGCCATCCGCACCGCGGCGAACCTTAATCACAACCCCCTGAAATACCTGGATGCGTTCCTTTTCCCCTTCCACGATCTTGGTGCTGACCTTGACGGTATCGCCCGGGGACAGGGTAGGAATATTGGGGTTTGGTTTTGTTTCAATAAGCAATGCCGTATCCATTTGTGAAACTCCTTATCTTAACCAAATCTTAATCGTTTATCAAGTATAGCCTTGGCCAGTTTCCTCCTGGGCATTGGCCGTTGAGCTGCTAACTATTCGCCTTTCCTCCGAACTCAGGTTAGCTTTATCAATTAGCTCCGGGCGGTGCTTAAGGGTGCGTATAATTGCCTGCTCGCGGCGCCACTGGGCAATTTGTGCGTGGTTTCCAGAAAGCAAAACCTCAGGTACTGGCCACCCCCTGTATACCGCCGGGCGGGTGTACTGGGGGTACTCCAGCAGCCCATAGGTGTGAGAGTCATCCTTGAGTGAGTCTTGGGAACCGAGAACTCCGGGCAGCAGCCTGACTATGGCATCTACGACCACCATAGCTGCCAGCTCACCGCCACTGAGCACGTAGTCACCAATACTTATTTCATCTGTAGCCAGATGCTCATGCACTCGCTCATCAACCCCTTCATAGTGCCCGCAGATGAGCATAAGACGGCTGTACCGCGATAGCTTTTGGGCAATAGCCTGGGAGAAGAGACGACCCTGTGGGCTGAGTAAAATGATTGGTAGCTCTCCCTCCTGAGCCTCTTTTTTTATTTGCTCCACCGTCTCGAAGATGGGTTCTGGCTTTAATACCATGCCGGCACCGCCACCATAGGGATAGTCGTCAACAATGTGGTGTTTATCATGGGTATAATCCCGGATATTGTAAGTGTTAACCTCAACTAACCCCTTGCTAATAGCCCGCTGGAAGATGCCGGTGTTAAACGGACCCTCAAACATCTGTGGGAATAGGGTTAAAATGTCAATTCGCACTTGTCCTCTCCTAATAATCGGGGTTTTACTATTACCCATAACACTGTGGTTCTGGCTGGGGTTTGGGCAGGTACTATTTTACCATACACATGCCCTATAGCAAAATTGTCCTAGTTTTAAAAAAATTGTTTCAAAAGTATTGACAAAGGGAGGGTATTGTGTTGTAGAATGGTAGAAAGTGGGAGAGAGTGGGAAATCAGGGATAAGATTTAGCTTTCCAGCGAGTTTTACACCGTTAGTTTTTAAGTTAGAGCATACAAAGGGCTGAATAGATGTTTTTTGGTGAATTTGAATACAAGATTGATGAAAAGGGCAGAGTGCCCCTGCCGCCCCGATTCAGGGCCAGGCTAAAAGGTGGGGTGGTGCTGACGCCCGGGGTAGAGAAGTGCATTACTGCCTATACATTATCAGAGTGGCAGCAGCTGGCGGCCACACTTACCGGTGGTTTAGTTACGCGCAGCAAATTGAGGCGGCTGAACCGGGCCCTTTTTGCTACCGCCTTTTACCTCAATGTAGATGGCCAGGGCAGAATCAGTCTACCGGCACCGTTACGAGAATATGCTGAGATTGTGGATGAGGTGGTTGTCGCCGGAGCCAACACTTATCTTGAGCTCTGGAATAAGGTTCTCTGGGAAGAGGAAAAGGCGGCTAGTCAGGAACAGGCATGGCAAATCATAGAAAGTATGGAGGGTCATAAAGGGGTTTAGTGGAGATGATGTCATCTTCAACTCATGTCCCGGTGATGCTAAATGAGACTGTTGCGGCCCTGGCTATCCAACCCGGCGGTCGTTATATTGATGGCACTATTGGCGGCGGCGGGCATGCGGCTGCTATTTTACAACATAGCTCACCCGGCGGGCAGCTACTGGGCATTGATGCCGACCCTGAGGCGGTAAAGGTTGCCCAGACCAGGCTTGAGGCCTATGGCAGCTCCGTCCTTGTCGTCAACGATAACTTTATTAATCTAGAGGCCCTCTGCATTAAGCACGACTTCCTGCCCGTTAATGGCATCCTGTTTGACCTGGGGCTCTCCTCTTTGCAGCTAAGTGATAGTGGCCGCGGTTTCAGTTTTCAATGTGATGCCCCTCTGGATATGCGTTTCAGCCCCAGCCAGAAGGTTACCGCTGCCGGTATTGTTAACACATATTCTGAGGCTGAACTGGCTCGACTTATAAGGAACTTTGGCGAAGAGGGTTACAGTCACAAGATAGCAAAGCGCATCTTACAGGAGCGCCCCATTAAAACCACCCTTGAGTTAGCCCGGACGGTAGAAAGGGCTGTTGGCTCAAGGAGGGGCAGAATCCACCCGGCTACCAAGACCTTTCAGGCACTTAGAATAGCGGTTAATCAAGAGCTTGAGCATCTGGAGGTAGCTCTGAAACAGGCAATAAGCCTGCTTGGATTTGAGGGCAGGTTGGTTGTCATCAGCTACCACTCTCTTGAAGACCGCATTGTCAAGAATTTTTTTAAGCAGGAATCAAGGGACTGTATTTGCCCGCCTGATATTCCGAGCTGTACCTGCCATCATACTGCCCGCCTCAGGTTAATTAATAAGAGAGTTATTACTCCTTCTCCAGCAGAGATTAAAGCTAATCCACGGGCTCGCAGTGCTAAATTGAGGGCCGCTGAGCGAATTATAACCGATGATGAATGGCGTGAGACTGCGGAAAGGCTGTGTTATTTGGGGGATGCTAAGGCTAGTGGATGGCGAAAACCATCTCTACTGAAAGAAGTCCTTAGTGCTTCTTCAGTGACGAGGTGATGGCTCTGGTAAATTCCAGAAGGAGGAGGTTTTAAAGATGTGAGAATAGAAATAACTCAGAGGAGTCAAAATATAGCCCACAAAAAGGAGGAGCCAGATGAAAAAGCGGTCTATTTTAACTTCAATTGATGTTGGTACTACTAAAATATGCACCACTATAGCTGAGCTTGACGATAACGTTGGTGTCCGGGTCGTCGGTGTTGGTGTTACCCCATCACGTGGCTTGCACAAGGGTTTAGTGATCAACATCAACGACGCCAAGGAAGCGATTCGTGAGTCAGTGGGAAAAGCGGAGCAGGCCTGCAACTACAAGGTGGAAACAGCCTATGTAGGTGTTACCGGACGGCATGTCAACTCGGTCAACAATCGGGGGGTAATAGCCATTACCCGCAATGACCGATTGGTGCGCCCCGATGACCTCAGGCGGGTGCTTACCAATGCCCAGAGCATCAGGGTGCCCAATGACAGGAAGCTGCTGCATGTTATTCCCCGAGGTTATACTGTTGATGGTCAGGTAGGGGTCAAGGACCCGGTAGGAATGTACGGCTTTAGACTGGATGTGGAGACACACATTGTTACCGCGGCCGCAACCTCAATCCAGAATCTGGTAAAGTGCATTCGCGGCATTGGCATAGATATTGATGATTTGGTGCTAGAGCCTTTAGCCAGCGGTGAGGCGGTGCTTACTGAGGATGAGAAGCAGGTAGGCGTTATCTTGGCCGATATCGGCGGCGGCACTACAGATATCTGTGTTTTCAAGGACGGTAGCATATGGCATAGCTCCATTCTACCCGTAGCCGGTTACCAGCTTACCCGGGATATCGCCATCGGTCTGGGGCTGCCATTTGAAGTGGCTGAGGAGATGAAGAAGAGGTATGGCAGTGTCATGCCGGTCTACGAAAGCAAGATGGAAACGGCCAGCCCGATATCAGAGGATGGGCACGGCATATCCTATCAGGACCTGTGCGATATTATCCGGGCCCGGGTTGAGGAAATCCTGAGGCTCGTCCTGCTTGAGATGCCACGTTCTGACTATGAATCGGTAGTCCCGGCTGGGTTGGTGCTCACCGGCGGCACCTCTAACCTTTCTGGCATAGAAACACTGGGACGCGAAATACTAAAATTGCCGGTGAGGGTGGGTATTCCTACCCATATCTCGGGTATCACTGATGCTGTTCGTGATCCAGCCTATGCCACCAGTGTTGGCTTGCTACTCTGGGGGGCCAAGAACGCAGGCAGGCGGAGATGGGGTGGTAGCTGGTTTGGCTTCCGATTGCGACAGTTAGCCTTCAAAATCAGAACCCTGTTTCGCTAGCCGAAAAGACGCATAAAAATTACTAAATTAGTTAGTAGAAAAGGAGGAGGAAATGGCAAAGACAAGCTTTGTCCCAAACCCAGCCAAGATAAAGGTTATCGGCCTGGGCGGCGGTGGTTGCAATGCTGTTACCCGTATGGTCAGGGAAGAGATTCAGGGGGTGGAGTTCATCGCCGTGAATACAGATGCCCAGGCCCTGGCTATTACTGAAGCCCCAACCCGCATTCAGCTTGGGGAGAAGCTTACCAAGGGATTAGGTGTCGGTGGTGACCATAAAATGGGTCTCAAAGCGGCTGAAGAAAGCCGGGATGAGCTTAAGGAACTGATGACCGGGTCTGATATGGTGTTTATCACCGCCGGTATGGGCGGTGGTACCGGCACCGGTGCCGCCCCTGCTATCGCTGAAGTGGCCAAGGAGACCGGAGCTCTAACCATTGCCGTGGTCACCAAACCTTTCGCCTTTGAGGGTATCCATCGCGCTGAAGTGGCCAAGGAGGGCATTATCAAGCTGTTGGGCAAGGTTGATACCCTTATAATCATCCCCAATGATCGTCTGCTTGACCTCTGCGACCAGAAGACGGGTGTTGATAGCGCCTTTAAGATGGCTGATGATGTGCTTAGGCACGGCGTTCAGGCCATCTCTGAGGTAATTACTGTCCCCGGGATGATTAATCTGGATTTCGCCGATGTCAGAGCAGTGATGAGGGATGCCGGTCCCGCCTGGATGTCTATCGGCCATGGTTCCAGCAAAAACCGGGCTGTGGATGCGGCCAAGGAAGCCTTGGCCAGCCCACTTCTGGATGTTACCATTGAGGGTTCAAAAGGGGTATTGTTCAATATCGTTGGCGGTAGCGACCTTACCCTGTTTGAGGTCAATGAGGCCGCTGAGGTGATTAAACAAGCCGTGGACCCGGATGCCAACATCATCTTTGGCGTGGCTCACGACCCTAATATGGGTAATGATATAAGGATTACCCTGATTGCCACCGGCTTTGTTTCTAAGACTGAATACGGGGAGGAAGATGAAGACGAGTTGACCCGGCAGCTTAAGAGCATCAAAACCGAGGATGAGCTGGATGTTCCCTCATTCCTGCGGCGTCCGCTCTTTAGTCGTCAGCGTCAGGCAATAACTCCTTCTGATAAGGTTGTTAAGCCAGCATCAAAAGCCTGGTTTCGTTAGAGTTCTCAGGTTTTTCAGTAGCTGAATAGAACCAGAGACTAGCTAAAGGCTGTGGGGCACAGCGCCCTGCAGCCTTTTTGTTTTTCGGTACCAAAAAGCCTTAGTAGGGGCTTGACAAACACAATATATTGTGGTAATTTATTACTGCTATACTATATACAGAGGTTGTTGTTATGAAATGCCCCTATTGTGGTAGTGATGATTCTAAGGTCATAGATTCTCGTGATGTAAATGATGGCGTGCGCCGGCGGCGTCAGTGTTTGGACTGCGGCTCCCGTTTTACTACCTATGAGCGGCTGCTGCCGGCCAGCCTTTTTGTGGTCAAAAAAGACCAGAGGCGTGAGGAATTTAGCCGGGACAAGTTGCTAGCCGGTATTCGCAAGGCTTGTGAGAAACGGCCTCTGCCAGCCGGTGCTGTTGATGGGCTGGCTGATGATATAGAGGCTGAACTCTACCAGCTGGGCAGGGCGGAGATAGCCAGTTCCACTATTGGCGATATGGTGATGGAGAGATTAAGGAGCCTGGATTACATTGCCTATATTCGCTTTGCCAGCGTCTACCGCCATTTTGCTGATATCACTGACCTGAAGCAGGAAGTAGATACCCTGGTCGGTGCTGGTGCTGAGACAGACCAGCCTGGTGGTCAACTATCTCTTCTGCCTGGTGAGAAATCGGGAGCGCTGGCCAGGGGTCATCGAAGGAGACGGGAATGAACGAGGCTAATGAGTCAAAGAAAGAACTGCTGACGCCGGTAAATCGTACCCAGATTGCTCGTGTTATCTTTGCCGCCGCCGAGTCCATGGGCATATCAGATAGAAACCGGATTGAGTGGCTTACCAGCCAGGTGATTGAGCGCTTGGAGCGGCCGCAGACATTGCCCGGGATGGAAAATCTAGTGCCCAGGAATCATAAGCAGAAGCGGATAGCCACCGAGTTTGAAATCCTGACCATGGTCAAAGAGTTCTTGGCCGGTGAGGAGCTGGCACAGGAGGAAAGGATTCAGCCCCGAAAGGAGGAATTAGCCGTGCCGGTTAAGACGAAAGCCAAGGCTGCTACCGGTATCAATCTTACCCAGAATGCGCTCCGGGTCCTGGAGAGAAGGTACCTGGAGAAGGATAAACAGGGGAAGGTTGTTGAGACACCGGAGGAGATGTTCCGCCGCGTGGCTCAAGCTATTGCCTCTGCCGAACTCATTTATGATGCCAGGGCAGATACCAAGACCTGGGAGGAAGAGTTCTATCGGCTCATGGCTAGCCTTGAGTTTTTGCCCAATTCACCTACTCTAATGAATGCGGGACGGGAGCTGGGGCAGCTTTCAGCCTGCTTTGTCCTGCCCATTGAGGACTCTATGGAGTCTATCTTTGAGACGGTAAAAAACACTGCCCTCATCCACAAGAGCGGTGGCGGCACCGGCTTTTCCTTCTCCAGACTACGGCCGGAAAAGGACCGGGTTGGCTCTACCGGGGGAGTAGCCAGTGGGCCGGTTTCATTTATGCGAGCCTTTGATGTGGCTACCGATGTCATTAAGCAGGGCGGGACACGCCGCGGGGCCAACATGGCTATCCTTAACGTTGACCACCCGGATATTATGGAGTTTATAACGGCAAAAGAAGACCCAACTGCTCTCACCAATTTCAATATCTCGGTGGCGGTAACTAGCGAATTTATGGAAGCGGTTAAGGCTGGTGCCGAATACAACCTTATAAATCCACGTACCCAAGAGGTGGTGACAAAGCTCAAGGCTAAGGAGGTATTTGATAAGATAGTAGCTATGGCCTGGCAGACAGGAGACCCGGGCATTGTTTTCCTTGACCGGATAAATAAAGACAATCCCACGCCGCACCTGGGTAGTATTGAAAGCACCAATCCCTGCGGCGAGCAACCACTGCTGCCCTATGAGTCGTGTAATCTGGGCTCCATAAATTTGGCCAGGATGCTACGGGTCGGAGACGAGACTGCTGAGATTGATTACCCTAAGCTAGCCGAGATGGTGGAAACAGCCGTCAGGTTTCTGGACAACGTTATTGATGTTAACAAGTTCCCTCTACCCGAGATAGAGGCAATGACTAAAAAGTCCCGGAAGATAGGGCTCGGGGTGATGGGCTTTGCCGATATGCTGATTCAGCTGGGCATCCCCTATGACTCAGAAGAGGCATTGAAGAAGGCAGGGGAGGTAATGGCAACAATACAACATGAAGCAGCCGAAGCATCTGAGAATTTAGCTCAGGAAAGAGGAGTTTTCCCTGCTTTCCAAGGTAGTAAATATGACAACACCGATGGTATCAGAGTTAGAAATGCCTCATGCACCACCATTGCCCCTACTGGAACCCTGAGTATGATAGCCGGCTGTTCCAGCGGCATTGAGCCCCTCTTTGCCCTGAGCTATACCAGGAATATCCTTGATGG
>JAUWZL010000001.1 GCA_030615305.1 Dehalococcoidia bacterium | reverse complement strand
TATTCAAGGTTGTTTATCTAGATAGCCAGAGCCAGATTATTGATACCCAAGACCTGTTTGGGGGGACACTGGACGGCATCCACATCTATCCCCGCGAGATACAAGAGGGTGCCATTAAACATAAAGCTACCGGCCTGATTTTTGTTCATAATCACCCTTCAGGCAGCTGCACACCTAGCCGGAATGATAAGCAGATAACCAGAGACCTGGTCTTCATTGGTAAGGTACTGCAGATTGAAGTGCTGGACCATATCATAATCGGCGAAAATAAATACTTCAGCTTTGCTGATGCCGGGCTAGTTGCCAAATACGAAGAAGAGTTTCTAAACCTAAGACTGAGAAAAAGACTTATGCTTAGCAACAGCAAAAACCAAATTGCAATCTAGTTTTTTGCTCTATTTTCTTCCGTGCTGGCTTGCTTGCCAGAGTAGCCCTCGGATGTCCCTTAGTGCTAGAATGTGTAGCAGGGTTGCACTCTGCACTGAGGGAAGGACCAAATGCCTTGGGATGACACTCTTGAGGGGCACAGGAAGAGACTGCGGGGAAAATTCATAGAGTCGGGCCTTACCGGCTTTCACGACTATGAAATTGTTGAGTTATTGTTAACCCTGGGTTCACCCCGCAAGGACTGTAAAAAGCAGGCCAAAGAAGCCATCAGGAGGTTTAAAACCCTAAGAGGTGTTCTGGAGGCTTCTTCAGAAGAACTACAGCAGATATCCGGCATTGGTTCCCATAATACCTTTGGCATCAAGCTGGTGCAGGAAGTAGCCAGGAAGTTTCTCAAAGAGGGGATTATTGATAAGCCTATTTACAAGTCCTCTCAGGAGATTTTTGACTATCTCTACCACTCAATGCGAGGCCTCAAGAAAGAATTATTCAAGGTTATCTACCTAAACAGCCAGAACCAGATTATTGATACCGCTGACCTTTTTGAAGGGACAATAAGTAGCAGTGCTATCTCTCCCCGTGAGGTCATGGAAAGTGCCCTTAAACACGGTGCTGTAGCCCTGGTTTTTGTCCATAACCACCCTTCGGGTAACCCTAAGCCCAGCCAGAATGATAGAGAGGTAACCAGAGACCTGGTCTATGCCGCGGCCATTATGCAGATAAAAGTACTGGACCATGTCATAATTGGTGACAACAGATACTTTAGCTTTGCTGGTGAGGGACTGATTGAGCAATACGAACTGGATTTCTTGAGCTTGAAAATAAAAGGTGTATCTGAGGCTAAGCGAAGGCTTTACAGAGCTAAACTGTTTGGCGGGCTTGGCTGATGCCGCCATGTCAGATATTTCGGTTGGCCGCTTCCAGATGTAGCAGCCGCTTTTTCATCTCCAGCCCGCCACTGAAGCCACCAAGACCGCCATTACTTCTGATTACCCGGTGACAGGGGATGATTATCGTCACAGGATTTCTGGCTAGGGCCTGCCCCACGGCCCGCACTGCCCTGGGCTGGCCAGTCTGCTCCGCCAGCCAGAGATAGCTTCTGGTCTCAGAGTAAGGGACGGGCCTGGTTATCTGCCAAACTTGTCGTTGAAACGGGGTGGCTAAAGACAGGTCAAGCTCATCAGGAAAGGCTACCCTATGACCGCTAAAATAAGCCTTGAGGCGCTCGGCTACATCGTCAAAGCGGCCGGGCGACCAGGTAGCATGGTTTGCCATCTCGCCCAATAACTTGAGCGCTTCTTGAGCTGAGTGCTGGGGTAGGCTAACCTTCAGCAGTCCCCTTACCGAGCCCAGTATTGCTACCCAGCCCATATCAGTATTGAAAATGACGTATTCCAGCTCTTGGGTCATACTTCAGGGGTATAATATAAATAGTAAATAAATATATAATTATGCCGTTTTCTTTTAATCGGCTTATTTTTGGCTACGGTGGCTCTGGTAATAGCCCCAGGAGGCCCCAAGCCCGCTTATTTATCGCTCTATCTATGAGCCAGGCTTACCTGGTTGGCGGCGGCGCTGAATATAGGCCGCTAGAAATATCAGGGCGATGCCAAAAACAATGCTGGCTGCTATCTTAAACAGTTGTGGTATATCCATGTTTAGAAAGAAGACAAAGGTAAAAATGCCGGCCACAATGGCAACGCCATAGCTGACCATATGGGCCTTTATCGGTTTGCCCCTTGCCGCCCGGTATATAAGCCAGCCAATGAATGCCAGCGAAGCTAGTACCGCTACTGCTTCCATCTGTTACCACCTCTTGTCCTCAAAGAATTTGCCCAGGGAGGCAAACATGGCTACCGTCAGCAGCAGTGCCACCAGTTTGCCGGCTTCAGATAAGTATCTGACATATTCCGCCGCCAGATAGCCGATGCCAGCCAGGCTGAACAGAATACCAAAGCCATATAATACATATACTAGTCTCATAAGCTACTCCTCAATTACTTGGCCGGAACCGCAATTTTAGGAGAAGAAGAACGGTTTAAAAACGGGTCTAAAAACAGGATTATCCTCCGTTCTAGCTCACCCCTCTTTATGATTACAGTATATTCTACAAACTCCTCTGGGGGAACAGGCTCCAGCTCCGAGGTATCCACCACCCATTCTAGCTGTCCTTTGTCAAAAGAAGCTATTTGCATCTGCTCAGATAGTAAATCCAGCACCTTTTGCTGTCTTGACCACACTGATACCTCAACATCAGCCGAATAGGTTGAAAAGCGGCGGTTGTCAACTTCATAGCGGAAGGATACCGTTTCGCCATAGATTGCTCCCATTGACCAGACATTGTATTCTTGTGACCGGAAGTCAGCCTCTATCTTCTGCTCCTGCCCTCCGGCAGTTATATAGATAGTGTCATAGACCCCCATATAGCCATCAACAACGAATATGACCACAAGGCCTAAAAAGCAGGCTAGAGCTAGATATAAGAATAGATTTCTTGGCCTGGCTGCCATAAGTTAGACTCCTGTCCTCCTAATTCTCCGAGAACTGATTATACCACAAGAAGCCAATACTAAAGATTGTACTTTATTCAGACTTCTCTGGCTAGTGTTAGCCCCCACACTGAGCTAGCCCGGGATGCTTTCAGGGCGGCGGCACAGGCATCAAGGGTAGCTCCGGAAGTAGCCACATCGTCTATAAGCAGTACTTTCTTATTCTGGAGTCTTGGGTCACGGCAGATAAAGGCGGCGGCTACGTTGCTTCGCCTTTCATCTGCGGTAGCTGTTCTGGTTTGAGGCGGAGTATGCCGCTTTCGGATAAGGCAGTCGGCTACTACTGGAAGACTAACCAGTTTGCCCAGCTCTTGGGACAGCAGCTCGGACTGGTTGTAACCGCGCTCTTTTACTCTCTTCCGGTGAAGTGGCACTGGCACCAGCACCTCTCCGGGAATAGGGTTGGCAGTAAGGTGGTCGCTTAGCAACTCAGCCAGAGGCTCAGCTATGGCTCTTAGGTTTTTATATTTTAGCTCGTGGATAGCCTGACGTATTACCGCCTCAAAGCGAAACGGTGAGCGAATGCCATCTATCTCATGCCGCTGGCTTGAACAGGTGGGGCAGAGTACGCCACTGGACTGAGATATGCCGCACCGGGGGCAGATTGGAGGCATAATTCTAGGTAGTCTGCCACGGCAGGAAGGGCAGATAAGGTCGCCTTCTTGGCCACAGCCCAGGCACCAGAGCGGAAATAAAAGGTTAAGTGCTGTCCTCTTGAGTCTGGCTAATTGAGGTAGCACCTCCACCTCCTAGATGTGAGCTTCAGACCTAATACTACGTACTTTGTCGGGAGCGAACACCTGTGCCGCTCATAATAGGTTCGTTGATATAGACATCACCGTTCCTGATTTTCAGGTTGAAGCCACAACCAGGATTGGTGCATACCCATGCCTTGTAATGGATAGCCGCTCCCTGGCTGCCGAAATCAGATAGGGGTACCAGGTCTCCACTGTCACACTTACGACATTTAGGAAAGTTAAATTGTTCCACTAGATCCACCTCCCAGCCGGAATTAATGTCTTAGCAGTATACACTAACTACTGGAATCTTGGCAATAGCTTGTTCCGGGCTTGGGCATTAAGTAGAAGATACCGAAAAAGGGCTTTGCCACTCCGAGGCACCCGTTCTTGGCTACCTTCTTAGGACAGGGTTTCTTTGCTCAACCCGGCTGAACTTATACGACTGTAGATGGCGCCGGTGCTGGTTAGCTGGCTTCTTATTAGGCTTAAGGCGTCCACTTTGATACTATAGTTTAGCTCAAACTTGGTACCGGTTATAAGCTCACCGAAGCGCTGGCGCTCCTCAGCTGATGCCTCGTTGCTCAGACGAGCCAGGGTCAGATGGGGTTTAAAGGGCCGTGATTCCGGAGCAAAGCCCAGATGAGCCAGGCTGATCTCAAGGAGCTGGTGAAGCTGGCCCAGCTTGTCTATTTCCCCGCCGAGCCCTATCCAGACTACCTGAACCCGTTTCGGATTGGGGAAAGCGCCTAACTGCTGGACATCCAGGTGAAAGGGGGAAATTCCCTGGGTGGCTTCAATCATTGCCCGTGTTATTGCTTCAATACTGTCTTGGGCCACACTTCCCAGAAACTTCAGTGTCAGGTGCATACCATCTGGGGCAACCCACTTTATCCGGGGCTGGTTATCCGCTTTCAGTCTTGCCTGGAGCTTACTAAGCTCAAGCTTTAACCTACTAGGCAGCTCAATAGCAATAAAAGAGCGAACTTTTTCCATAGCTTAGTTCTCTTTCACTCCTTGATGCCCAGTAGCTTCTGGGCGTTACTGCCTAGGATTTGGTTTTTTGTCTCCTCAGGCAGGTCAAGCAGGGCAACTTCCCTGAGCGACCGCCCCTGTTCTAGCAGAGGGTAATCGCTGCCGAAGAGAATCCTATCACTACCGACTAGCTGGATAACCTGCTCATAAACCTGAGGACTGTAGAGAAGCGGCGAGGCGGCAGTGTCAAAATAGACATTTTTCATAGCCCGTTTTACCTCGGGCATTAAGGCATAAAATGGCAGGCCGCCGCCCCAGTGGGCACAGACTATAGTTAAATCTGGATAACTGGTAATAAACGGATAGAGCATTTCTGGGGTAATTGCTCCCTTGCCCGGATAGATATGGCCCACCGGCTCAGAGGCGTGGCTTAGCATAATCAGTTTATGCTTTCTCATCATATCAATAAACGGCTTTATTACTTCTTCATCCATAAGGTCGAATAGCTGCATATCCGGTCTCATTTCGCCAACTCCACGTATTCCCCCTTGGGCACAGCGTTCAATCTCATCTAGGGCCGCTTCAAATGACTGTGGCTGGACGCTACAAAAGCCGATCAATCGTTTAGGGTAACGGGCAATTGACTCTAAAATATAGTCGTTGGTTTCTACACAAAGCTCATGGGTAGTCCAGCCGGTATTTAAGATGACGGAAACATCCACTCCGGCCCTGTCCATACTGGCAATTAGCTCATCTGCCGTCGCCAGCCTGGCATCCTTGTTGGAGTAGAGAATGGCAAAACACGGGTCACTATCAATATACTGGCTGCGGTTTTTCTTTATCTGTGGCGGAAACACGTGAACGTGAAAGTCAATAATCATCGCTAAATTATAGCAGGACCTTTGGATGACTTCAAAATTGCTATCCTGAGTAGCCCCAAGCCCAATAACTTTAAATAACTGAGGGCTACTCCCCTTTTGTCTCCTCTTTAGCGGGTGTTTCAGCTTCTGTTGCTACTTCGGCCTTGGCTTCAGCTTCCACCGCCTCTGCCTCTGCTACTTCTACTACTTCCTCTTTCTCCAATGCCAGCTTGACCCGGCTAACTTTGACTATCAATTGGTCGGTGTCAGTGGTAACAGCTATATCCGGGTCAAGGATTATATCTCTAACATAGATTGCCTGGTCCACCTCTTCCAGTGGGCTCAGGTCAATCTCTATTTGGGGTGGCAGATTTTCCGGCAGGCACTCAACCCCCAGTTGAGTTAGCTCCTGATACATTATATTTTCCTTCGACCTGGTTGCCGGAGCTTCTCCCATTAAGACTATAGGAATATCAGCCGTTATCTTCTCCGTCTTCTTTATCTGGTAGAAGTCAACATGGAGTAGCTGCCCGTTAAGCGCATCTCTCTGGATTTCCCGAATGAATACACTCCTGGGTCGCTTTTCTGCCTCAATCTTAAGATCAATAAGCCTGGTAGTTCCCCCCTGGGTAATAAGACGCTGAAGCTCAGCAGTGTCACACTGCAGTGCTAGTGATTCGATACCATGCCCGAAGAGGTGAGTCGGGGTGATACTCCGCCGGCGTAGAAATCTGGTCTTCTTGCCCAGAATATCCCTTTTGGCTGCCTTTAAAGTTAGATCGGCCACTTTAACTCCTTTCCTGAGTTATTTAAGCAGATACGGCTTCAGAAATCAATGGCTTAATTGGTTTGGCAAATTCACCGGCCTAGACCCATTGACAAGAAGCCTCATTTGACCAGACTTTTGTCCAAAACCTAAAGGCTGCCAGGAACCTCTAGACAAGCCCCCAGTCTCTATAGCCTTGCTGAATCAAAGCCAGGTATTCTGGGGAGGGTTTTGTTTCTTCTGGTTGCCTGGCTTTGATATAGGTTATGGCTTCTACAGGCTCACCAGTGTCCCGGTATACGGTAACTTTCAGCCTGTTATACACATCGGGATAGCCTTTATGTTTATCCAGGCGCACTAGGTCTCTGTCTGAGACTTCATAGATAGCCCCCAGAACTTTATCCCCTCGGGACGGCTTGATGCTGGCAATCCCGCCTCGCCACTGTCTTAACCAGCCAGTGAATATCAGCTTGTAGTTGGGCAGGCTGGCGGTAAACCCGGGCTGGCATTCAGGGCACCGTTCTGCCATCTGCTTACGGTTTAGACTGCTGCCATAGGCAAAGTAATACATCGCCATCTAATCAATATATTACCATAGTGTGGCTAGTTATTATAACCTCACCTATGGACTATTGACACTGGGCTAAGGAATAGTTTATCCTTTCTAGTAAAAAGGGAGGTAAGTTGATGCAAGGTTATTGCGTGAAATGCCGTACTATGAGAGAAATAAAGGATGCCAGAGCCATAACCATGAAGAATGGCAGGCCGGCAACACAGGGAGTCTGCCCTGCTTGCGGCACAAAAATGTTCAGGATAGGCAAGAGTTAGGGCTGATAATTGAACTATCGGTGAGTAAAGAGGCCGGGATAATTCCTTAAGAATACCGGCCTCTTTACTGTTGACGGTACCCGGTCGGTGATTAGAAAAATTGACAATAATTATCGGGCGGTTTATAGTGAACACCGAGGGATGTTCCTGGCCAGCGTGGCCGGTTAAAAAAGGGACTGACAACAATGAAGGCACATGATGAGCCAGTTGAGGTTGAGCATTTAACCCGGTTGAATGAATATGGCCCCGATGACCTTTTTATCTGTTGTGCCAGTTTTGAAGACAGGTGTCTATCAAGTGCATTGAAAATAGGTGTCGGCTTCCGGGTCAGGTTTAGCATTATTTTTGTCATTGAGGAGCCTTTCTACAAAAAGCAGGTTGACACCAATCTATTCAAATTGCAAATTGAACTGGGCAAAAGAACTTCTGAGGGTGTCTTTGTTATCCGATGTCAGAGGGACGACCCGGTTGAGGGCATTACGCAGTTAAAGACTATCTGGCCCCGGTGCAAACCTAAAGACCCCGATGAGCTTTTCATTACCATTGACATTAGTGGCTTTACCAAAATCTACTTGCTGGAGTTGCTCCATTTCCTGGTCGCGGAACAAAATCTGGGAATTCCGCGCATTATTCACACGACACAGACATATTCACCAACCAAGCTTACTCGTGGTGTTGAGCAGATTACCACAGTACCAAACTTCTTTGGCACTATCTCATTTGAGAAGCAGACCCTGCTCGTCCTATTCTTGGGATTTGAGCCCGAGCGCTCGCTCACAGTATGGAAGCATTTTAACCCCTCAAGGACGATAGCCCTAGTAACAAATCCGCCACGCAACGGGAATTTGGCTTACCTGGAATATGCCCGAAAAAACAATTCCTACCTGATGTCACAGCCAGCTGTAGAGGTAAGAGACGTACCGGCTGATGACCCTTATGCTGTCAGGAATGTGCTTGAGGCCGTCTATCATGAGGTTAGGGATTCCTTCAATATGATAATCGGCCCCTTTGGCACCAAGCCGCAAACAGTGGGTGTCTTCCTCTTTTGTCTTGAGCACCCCAAGGCCCAGGTTGTTTATTCCTTCCCGGTTAATTATACCAGGTCTTACCTGCAGCGTAAGCCGGGCCGTACCCTATTATTACCCCTGGCTCCGGTAATCAAGGCTTAGCCTTGATGTAGGGGGATTGGCTCAGCTAGGCTGTGTTATACTGCAGCCCCAAATCATCGGTTGCTATTGCTAACCCCTTGACAATCAAGCCCTTTGACAATACACTTGTCAACACATATGTCAGGCCAGGGTATGAATATCTCTCAGGCAGCCAGGACACTGGGGGTATCAAACAGAACAATCAGGCGGTATATTAAAGCCGGTAGAATTAACGCCGAATTGGTAAGCGGACATTTTGGTGAAGAGTACCGAATCCTGGAACTGCCCCCGGAGCTTCGTCAGACAAAACCTATAGACAAAACCCGTGGCCAGACCCCTGACCAATCCCTTGGTCAGGCTATAGACATCATCCGTGAGCTTCAGGAGAAGAACCTGGCTTTAGCAGCTCAGCTTGGGGCCGCCACAGAGCGTATCAGGAACCTGGAAAACCAGGTAAAGCTTTTAACCACTACCAAACTGCCTTGGTGGAAACGGCTATTCATTAGAAGAGTTGTCTAAGGGGTTTAAGCATTGACTGGGGTATGCCTGAGAGGGCATAGAATCAATAATTAGCTAACTAGAGAGGTTTTATGCTATATTTTCTCTCCCTCTTCCCCCACCCCCCTTTATTTTCTGCAGTTTAGCCTTTTAAGCTGGGCGCATTAACCTCTGCCTAGTTCTGACTTTTAAGCTTTCTTAGCTTTTTTATGCCGGGGGTGGGACTCGAACCCACAAGGGACTACCCGGCGGATTTTAAGTCCGCTGCGTCTGCCAATTCCGCCACCCCGGCATGCAGAGGTTATTCCGCTATAAATGTACCCTCTTTACGTTATCTATCCTCTTGTATTTTATGGCTTCCTTAAAAGTTGTCAGGGCTACCTGCTCGGCCATCTTGGCCAATTTGACCACGTCTTGGAAGTAGTCCTGTCGTGAAGTATGTACTTTGGTACCTAAATAGACCTCTTTAATCTTAAAGTCCTTCATAGCTGTCTCTATTAAGAGCCATATATCTATGCCCCAGCCGTCGGGGCAATCTTTATCTGCAATTACAGTCTGAAATAGCTCACTAGCGGCGCATATTTCGCCGCTCAGGGGCTGATTAAAATGGGCAATTTCGGGGAAGAATACCCTAGCCAGCGGTTTGGCTACGAGCTTGGTTACGGCACCATCATACTCGGCTCTTCGGTAGTATCCCCTTGACATATCGCATGCCCTTTCAATCACAGGCTCGGCTAGCAGATCAACCCATTCTGGGGTCAGGTTAACTATATCGGCATCCAGGAAGACAATAATGTCTGCCTTCCTCTTTACAGCTTCCTTTATGCCATCTTTGATAGCCCGACCCTTGGCTGGGAAAATGCCTTCGCTCTGCTCAATTACTGTAGCGCCGGCACTCTCAGCTTCTTCTTTAGTGTTATCTGTAGAGTAACCATCTATAACCAGTATCTCCGGTTGATATTTACTTTGTTTGGCTACTTCAATACACTTGGCTATCGTTTTAGCTTCGTTTCTGGCCGGAAAAACGACGATTACCTTCTTCATAGTAGCCCCTCCGTATGAAAATACCAGGTCCCAACCCTGTTACACCTGCTATTCATAAGAAATCAGGCTTATTTTACTACCTCTTATCAAGCGGTTCAACCCGTGTACTGGGTTTAGCATGCTATAATGCGGACATGCCGCAAGACCAGGTGCCATCTCCATTAAAAAAATCAGCCGCTTTTATTGGCCTGGTTATGGGCACGGCTTTGGTCGGCTTTGTCTTTGGTCTTATAGCTGCTTTTATTGGTGCCTCCATATTGCAAGGGGATTCTGGCGGCTTTGGTAGTCCGGTAGGTGCCCTGGCTGGCATGATAATAGGTTATCCCATTGGTGTCATGATAGGCATCTTTGTGATAAGCAAGCTGCTCCGCTATAGGGGTTCACTTCTATTGGGCGTAGTGGGGGGTATCCTGGGGGTGGTAATCCCCATAGGGCTGGCTGGGCCTCTGGGCTTGAATGCTAATCCGGACCTGCTCTGGGTGCTTATTCTCCTAATGCCGCCTCTATTAGGCACTGCCGGCTTTCATTTGATGGGTAGGAAGGTCACTAAAGAGGCTCCTAGCCAAGAATAAAACTGGAGGCGACGACCGGATTCGAACCGGTGAATGGGGGTTTTGCAGACCCCTGCCTTGCCACTTGGCTACGTCGCCTCGAACTCTTATGGAGCGGAAGACGAGATTCGAACTCGTGACTTCCTCCTTGGCAAGGAGGCGTTCTACCGCTGAACTACTTCCGCCCATAGTGCCGAGAGGGAGATTTGAACTCCCACGAGCCAAAGCTCACTAGCCCCTCAAGCTAGCGTGTCTGCCATTCCACCATCTCGGCGCTGGCAGGAGTGGGAGGACTCGAACCCCCGACCGGCGGGTTTGGAGACCGCTGCTCTACCAAACTGAGCTACACTCCTAGCTCAAAACTATATTACCACAAAGTATTGCCAAAATTAAATACCCCTGCAACCGGGATTCACAATAAGGGGCTGGAAATTGTCTATTATAGTCAATTGGTCAATCTGTGTCCACCGTGTAGCACTAGTATCCAATTGACACCCTTCCTGGAATACCTTTAGAATGTCAAACAATGCTGAATAAGAGGTGAACTATTGTATCAAAAGACGACCCTGGATAGCGGGCTTCGGGTAATCACTGCCACCATGCCTCATACACGTTCGGTGTCTATCTGCATCTTTGTTGGCGTCGGCTCCCGATATGAGGCTGATGACAAGGCTGGCGTTTCACATTTTGTTGAGCACTTAGTGTTCCGCGGGACACACAAGCGGCAGACGGCCAGGGAAATCTCGGAGGCTATAGAAGGAGTGGGTGGCATACTCAATGGGGGCACTGATAGAGAAACAACCGTTTACTGGTGTAAGGTAGCCCAGCCCCACTTCTCACTAGCCCTGGATGTGCTGGCGGATATGCTGCTCCATTCCAGGTTTGAGCCGCAAGATATGGAAAAGGAGCGCCAGGTCATTATTGAGGAGATTAATATGAGCTATGATTCCCCCTCGCAAAGGGTTAGTCTGCTCATTGATGAGTTGCTCTGGCCTGACCATCCCTTGGGGCGCGATGTAGCCGGCAGCAAAAAGTCAGTAGCGTCCATCACTAAAGATGACGTACTTGATTACCTTAAGGGTCTATATTTACCCAGTAACACGGTGGTCTCAGTCGCCGGTAACATAAAGCACCAGAAGGCAGTAGCCGCCGTGAGACGATTTATGGGTGGCTGGACTAGCCATGAGCAGCCTTCAGGATATGACCCTTATCGGGAAAAACCAGCCGAGCGGTTGCGTGTTGAGAAGCGGGATATAGAGCAGGCTCACCTATGTCTGGCATTGCCTGGCTTGTCGCTCTTTCACCCCAAACGCTTCACCCTTGACCTGCTCAATGTTATCCTTGGGGAGGGGATGAGCAGCCGCCTGTTTTGTGAGATTCGTGACCGGCTTGGCCTTGCCTATAGCATTAATAGCTTCGTTGAGCATTTATATGATACCGGTTCGATTATTATCTATGCCGGTGTCGAGCCAAAAAACCTGCAATTAGCCATCCGGGTTATCCTGGAGCAACTTTCCCTGCTCAAGGAGGCAATAGTCTCTGAGTCAGAACTGTCCAAGGCGAAAGAACTAGCCAAAGGACGGCTGCTGCTTCGGATGGAGGACAGTCGTAACGTTGCCGGCTGGATGGGGGGTCAGGAGATTCTCACCGGCCGTATTTTAAGTGTTGACCAGGTGCTTTCTATTGTTGATGCTATCACCGCTGATGACATCAGGGAACTGGCCCAGCAGTTGATGGTGGCTAGCCAGCTCCGGCTGGCGGTAGTTGGTCCCGTTACCAAAGATGAACCCCTTGAGGAACTGCTGAAGTTATGAGTATAGAAATAGCCGCAGTACCAGGCTGCGGCTATTTAATTGCTGCATTGGGTTAGTAAATTAGTACATGCCCTCCATGCCGCCGGGCATTGCTGGCCCCTTCTCCTTCTCCGGGATATCGGAAACCAGCGATTCGGTAATTAGCACCATGTTGGCGATGCTGGCAGCGTTCTCCAGAGCTGACCTGACCACCTTGGTCGGGTCAATAATACCCATCTCTGACATGTTGCCGAATTCGTCGGTTTCAGCATTGTAACCGACACCGGCTGGGCTCTTCTTGACAGCATCGGCTATCACGGAACCGTCCTTGCCGGCATTATTGGCAATCCAGCGAATTGGCTCCTCCACCGCTTTCTTCATAATATTAACTCCGGTGGCCTCATCTCCACTGACATCAAGTTTGTCCAGGACCTTGAGTGAATTGAGCAGGCTGATGCCGCCGCCGGGCAGAATACCCTCTTCTACTGCCGCCCGGGTGGCTGATAGGGCATCCTCAACCCGGTGTTTCTTCTCCTTCATCTCGGTCTCGGTGGCGGCGCCTACCTTGATTACTGCCACCCCGCCTGTTAGGCGGGCCTGTCTCTCCTGGAGTTTCTCCCGGTCAAAATCGGATTCGGTTTCCTCTATTTGTGCCTTTAACTGCTTGATTCTATCCTGAATAGCCTCGGCTGAGCCCTTGCCCTCAATAATAGTGGTCTTATCCTTATCGGCGACCACCCGGCGAGCCTTTCCTAGGTCTTCCGGAGTAATTGAATCAAGCTTGCGCCCCACTTCTTCGGAAATTACCGTTCCCCCGGTGATAATGGCTATATCCTGCAGCATTGCCTTGCGTCGGTCACCGAAGCCGGGAGCCTTAACGGCCAGCACATTTAGTGTCCCCCGTAACTTATTGACCACCAGGGTGGCTAAGGCTTCACCATCCATGTCCTCAGCTATGATGAGCAGGTTCTTGGTTACCTGCAATATCCTCTCCAGAGAGGGTAAAATATCGGCAACAGCCGATATTTTCTTATCGGTGATAAGAATGTAGGGGTCTTCAATCACTGTTTCCATACGCGAGGCATCGGTGATAAAATAGGGGCTGATATAGCCTCGGTCAAACTGCATGCCCTCTACATATTCCGTTTCGTATTTGGTGCCCTTTGACTCTTCAATGGTAATAACCCCGTCCTTGCCTACCTTCTCCATGACGTCAGCGATAAGGTTACCAATATCGGTGTCCTTGGCGGTTATGGTTGCCACCTGAACAATCTGCTCCTTGCCCTTTACCGGGGTGGATACCTTGGCCAGCTTGTCCAGAATAGCATCGGTTGCCTTTTCAATGCCCCTTTTTAGGTTGATGGGCTCGGCGCCAGCGGCTATATTCTTAAAGCCTTCGTTAATAATAGCTGCTGCCAGAATGGTTGACGTTGTTGTACCATCTCCACAGGCATCGTTGGTCTTACTGGCCGCTTCCTTAACCAGCTGGACGCCCATGTTCTCAAAGGGGTCAGGCAGCTCAATATCCTTGGCGATGTTAACCCCGTCATCAATTACTGTTGGCGCTCCCCATTTTCTGTCCAGAGCCACCGGGCGACCCTTGGGGCCCAGGGTTACCCTAACTGAGTTAACCAGAACATCAATGCCCTTCTTTAGGGCGTGTCTGGCATCTTCACCAAAAACAATCTGTTTTGCCATTTTCCTCCTCCTTATGGACTAAACTTGCTTGTTACTTGATTTTCTTAGCTAGAATATCGCTCTCGCGCAGAATCATTAGCTCCTCGTCGTCAATCTTAATCTCGGTACCGCCATACTTGGAATAGACCACTATATCACCCACCTTAACATCCATGGTTACCCTTTTTCCGTCCTCGGATAGTCTGCCCGGCCCAACTGCCACAACCTTTCCTTCTTGAGGTCTCTCCTTAACAGTATCGGGTATAACGATTCCTCCCTTGGTCACTTCCTCTCTCTCAATGGGCTTGACCACTACCCGGTCGGCTAAGGGTTGTATTTTACTTACCATTCTTTTCCTCCTTCTTCCGCTTGGTTTTTTAACCTGTCAATACGGTTCAATTATTAGCAGTCTCGGGCTGAGACTGCTAACTTAAATATAATAGCCTAGTTAGCTCTATGCCGCAACTTAAAAAATATCTATTGAGAGCTAATGTAAATAACTTACGGGCACTTAAATGCTTAAAATGAGCTATTTCTCTATAAATTGCCATTTTAGACCTAAATACCTGCTATTTTGCTTACCGGTCCAACCTCTTTGACTTTTAGGTTGAAACTTGTACAATCCAGTTAAAGACCGCGGGGGAAAGAAGTGATCGAGATTGAACTCTATAGAGGAGACATTACCCAGCTTGAGCTTGATGCCCTGGTAAATGCGGCCAATAGTCGCTTGTGGATGGGTGCCGGGGTGGCCGGTGCCATCAAGCGTGCTGGCGGTAGAGAGATTGAGGCTGAGGCAGTAAGCAAGGGGCCTATTCCCGTTGGGCAGGCGGTGGCTACTGGTGCTGGCCGGCTCAAGGCAAGGTATATAATACATGCCGCAGTAATGGGGCAGGATTTAACTACAGATGGTATGAAAATCCAACAGGCTACCAGAAATAGTCTAGAGAGAGCTGATGAGCTGGGTATTGAGAATCTGGCCTTCCCGGCTCTGGGCACCGGGGTTGGTGGTTTCCCACTTGATGAGTGTGCCCGGATAATGATTGCTGAGATACTCAAATACCCGGCGGGGAAGTCTGGGCTTAAAAAGGTGGTCTTTGCCCTGTTTGATGGGGCGGCCTACCAGGTGTTTAAGCAGGAGCTGGATAAACAGTTGGCTAAGCCAGCTTGAGGCTGGGAACGACATCCAGGTCTAGACTATCGAGCTTGCCGGCTTGAAAGCGGAAGTAGCCGCAGGAGGCTACCATGGCGGCGTTATCGGTGCATAGTATCGGCTCGGGCACCAGTACCGGTATGGGTGAGCTTGCCACTAGATGCTTGCGGAGCCGCCGATTGGCGGCTACCCCGCCAGAGAGCAGAATCTGCCTTACCCGGTGCTCCTTGGTTGAGGCTATAGTTTTGCTGACCAGGACATCTACCACTGCCTCCTGAAAGCTAGCGGCGGCATCGGCTATGTGGTACACCTGGCCCCTCTCCACCAGTCTTAACAGGGCTGTCTTTAAGCCACTAAAGCTGAAATCGCTGGTCCCCTTTAGCCAGGCGCGGGGCAGCTCAATGGAGGCAGTGCCGCTTTCGGCTGCCCGGTCAATGGCGGGACCACCGGGGTAGCCCAGCCCCAGTATCCGGGCTGCCTTATCAAAGGCTTCACCGGCGGCATCATCCCGTGTCCTGCCCAGTACCACATAGTTCCCATGGTCTCGCATTAGTACTAAATCACTGTGCCCTCCGGAAACGATGAGACATAGCAGAGGGAATGCGGGCTTCTCGTCACAAAGCCAGTTAGCATAGATATGGGCTTCAAGGTGATTGACCCCGGTAAGGGGTAATTCTTGGACGGCGGCGATAGCCTTGGCGACACTTACCCCCACCAATAGTGAGCCGGCCAGACCAGGACCAACGGTAACGGCAATACCAGCCAAGTCATGCCAGTCGGTCTCAGCTTTAGCTATCGCCTTCTCAATAATGGGAATAATAGCCAGGATATGCTGTCTTGAGGCCACCTCGGGGACAATGCCTCCGTAGCGGGCATGCAGTTCTACCTGGGAGGCAATCTCGTTGGATAGAACCTTCACCCCGTCCTCGACTACGGCGGCGGCTGTTTCATCGCAGGAGGTCTCAATGCCCAGGACTTTCATACTTGTGAAATTATAGCACAGGGAAAGTAATGAGTGAGAGTTTGGTTCCTTTTGACACGTATATTGGCCAATGTTATGATGGATTAAAAGGCGGCTTTTAAAGCTGCCCATAAGCTTTGTTGCTAAGCGTAAAAGTGAGGTGAGGCGGTATGTCTCCTTGGGTATTGTACCTAGTGCTTCTTATTGTTTGTCTTGTTCTTTCAGCCTTCTTTTCCAGTTCGGAAACGGCATTTATTTCTCTGGAGAGGTTCCGGGTCCAGCATATGGTTGATACTAAAGTTAAAGGGGCTACAAGAGTGGCAAAAATGCTTGAGCGGCCAGAGAGGTTCCTGTCCACCATCCTGCTGGGTAATAATCTGGTCAACACTGCTGTCGCTGCTCTGGCCACCATTTTGGCGATGTCGGTCTGGGGAGAGGAGCAGGGTGTACTCATTGCCACTATTGGGGTAACCATTGTCCTGCTGATTTTCGCTGAGACTACCCCAAAAACATTCGCTAATCGGCATGCTGAGAGATTGTCCTTGCTCTTTGTGCGGCCAATAGAGATAATTTCTTGGCTTTTTACCCCCTTTGTAACTATCTTAAGCTGGATTTCTTCTGGTGTTACCCGGCTGGTCGGTGGGACACCGGTACCCAGGTCTCTGGTCAGCGAAGAGGAAATACGCACCATGATAACGGTGGGCCACAAAGAGGGTACCGTGGAAGAGGCAGAGGCTGATATGCTGCACGCCGTCTTTGAATTTGGTGACCGACCGGTCAGTGAGGTCTTGGTGCCGCGACCTGAGGTTGTCGGTGTTGAGAAGGGTACTACACTAGCTGATTTCCTGGCCCTCTATGCTGGGTCTCCCATTTCCCGCTTTCCGGTGTATGAGGAGAATATGGATAATGTGGTCGGTATTCTGTCAATCAAGGATGTACTGATGGCTCTGGCAAAGGGGACAATCACCAGCGAAAGCCCCATTGATGACCTTATCCGCCCGGCCTACTTTACTCCGGAGACCAAGCGCATCGGTGAACTCTTTAGCGAAATGCGGGATAAGAACTACCGTATGAGTGTTGTTGTTGATGAATACGGTGGCACTGCTGGTGTTGTCAGTCTCAGCCGTTTAATGGAGGAGATAGTCGGTCCGGTGGGGGATGAGTTGGCGGCTGCTGAGAAGGAATACGAGCCAATAAACGAGTACACCTTTCAGATTGACGGTGGCATGCGGATTGAGGAGGCCAATGAGGAGATGGGCCTGGAATTGCCTGAGGGCGAATATGAGACTGTAGCCGGCTTTGTCCTCCATCTTCTGGGGCGAATTCCCAAACAGGGCCAGCAGTTGAGGTATAAGGGCTTAAAGATAGTAGTCACCAAGATGAAGGGGCTTAAGATAGAGGAAATCCTGCTGACCAAGGAAAAGAAAAAGAAGGATGCATCGCCTGCGGGTTAGATTTAAGCGGGGAGCGGAGGTTAAGTTTATCTCCCATCTGGATATTATACGACTGTGGCACCGGGCTCTCAGCCGCGCTGGAATAGAGTTAGCCTATTCCGAGGGCTTTAATCCGCACCCACGAATATCCTTGGCTGCCCCCCTGGCTCTGGGTGTAACCAGTGAAGCCGAGCTTATGGATGTTGTTATCATCAGATATATATCGCCGCAGTATTTTACTGCTTGTGTCAGCCAGCAACTACCGCCAGGCATTGAAATAGTACAGGTGTATCAGATAGCACCAACTTTGCCCTCACTCCAGTCACAGGTTCGTTATGCCGAGTATGTAGTTGAGGTAGAGGTGAAAGGGGGGCCGAAGTATGTTACAGGAGCGCTTGCCTCCTTACTGGCCCAGGAACACCTGCCGTGGCAGCACCAGAGGGATACCGGTCCCAAGAGCTACGACCTGAGGGCTCTAATTGATGACCTATGGCTCAATAGCTGGCAGGGTGACCAGGGCATTATAGGTATGCGGCTGCTCTGTGATAGCAGCGGCTCGGGAAGACCGGAGCAGGTGATAAAAGCCCTGGGTCTAAGTGAGCCAAGCTCTATTCACCGCACCAGACTTATACTGAAAACGAGTTGACTGCATTGAAAAGTTCTGATCCAGATGAAGGCCTTTTGGCTGAGCCGGTACTGAAACCAGAAAGGCAGCAGAAGGCCAAGAAATATGCTAAAACCAGGCGCTACCTGACCTATGCCGACCTGGTGATGGCCGGTAGCATCCTGCTGTTGCTGGTATTTGGCGGCTTTTCTGCAAGGCTTGCCGGGTCTTTAGATTTGCCAGTGGTCCCGGCGGCTGTCATCTACTTTGTCATTCTTATTGCGGCTTATGGGGTGCTTTCGGCACCACTTAGCTACTATCGGGGCTTTGTTCTGCCCCGACGTTATGGACTATCCAATCAGAGCCTAACTGGCTGGCTGAGCGAACTTCTCAAGGCTGGCATTTTAGCTTTAGCACTGGGTGCCGGCATAGTTGCCGCCAGCTACTGGTTTATAACCATCGTGCCCCAGGTCTGGTGGCTGCTTGCCTGGGGGTTTGTAGTGCTGGTTAGTCTGATATTGAGTATTCTGGCACCGGTGGTCATTGTGCCCATTTTCTTTAAGATGGAGCCTCTTAAAGATGAAGGTTTAAAAGGTAGGCTTAAAGAGCTGGCAAGTAAGGCCAGGGCTGATATCAGGGATGTTTATACTTTAGAATTCAGCAGTAAAGGCACCATTGCAAATGCTGTGGTTATGGGGATGGGTAAAACCAGGCGAATAGCGCTCAGTGATACATTGCTGGATAAGTATTCTCCTGAAGAGATAGAGGTTATTATAGCCCATGAGCTGGGTCACCATATGAACAAAGATTTTATGCGTATTTTCTTATATCAGGCAGCTATTCTTTTTGTATCTTTTTTGCTCACGAACATTATCACCAGAGCGGCTGTAACACCGTTGGGTTTTAGCGGCATTGATGATATTGCGGTATTGCCTCTCCTAGTTCTGGTTTTCGCAGTATTGAGCTTATTAATTATGCCTATTTCAAACACTCTAATACGGCGTTTTGAAAAGGCTGCTGACGATTTTGCGCTTCATTTAACAGGAAATCCACAGGCCTTTATAACAATGATGACCAAGCTTACAGACCAGAACCTGGCGGAGGCTGAGCCCAGCCGCTGGGTTGAGCTTTTACTCTATGACCACCCGAGCTACTGTAGTCGGGTAGAGCATGCCAAAAACTATTCAGCCCATAGGCGATGAGTTTGGCGGGTTCTAAAAATAGATTTGGGAAGGACAGGAATTGACCAAGAGAATTATATTGGTAAGACACGGGGAGACTGACTGGAACAAAGAAAAACGCATTCAGGGTGGTGCCAGCGATCCACCGTTAAACGAAGAGGGCAGGCAGCAGGCGGCAAGCCTGGCCTTCAGGCTCAGCCAGGACAAGATTCAGGCTATCTACTCCAGCCCGCTTAAGCGTACTCTGGATACAGCCAGGACTATAGCTCGCCCACATCAGCTTGCAGTCGGCATTGAGCCGTCGCTGAGGGAGATTGCAGCCGGTGATTTAGAGGGTATCACAGTTGCTGAGCTGGGCAAGCGCTTCAGTGAGCTATTGACCTTAGATGCCCCGGGAGAATTGCCCAAGGCACCTGGCGGTGAGTCGTTGCCAGAGGTGCAGAAGCGTGCCTGGAGAACCGTCCAGCGTCTTGCCCGGAAACACCCTGACGGAGCACTGGTTTTGGTCAGTCACTACTTTGTTATTTTGACTATCATCTGCTCAGTTTTAAAGCTGCCATTATCTCAAATAGGTAGACTCAGGTTAGGCAACGGTAGTATCAGCATTATTAACCTTGATGGTCTAGCAGTGTGGCTAGAAATGTTCAATGATACTGGCTACCTAATGAAATAGCTTTAAAAATTGCCCCTCTTATCCCGGCTAACTATAATTAGGACTGAAATGATAACGGGAAAGCAACCACCTATGTTAGAGCAGCGAGTAGCCTGCTTTATCCGAGAGCATCACCTGGTGCCGGATGGCTCCTGCCTGCTGGTGGCGGTCTCCGGTGGGCCTGACTCAACCTGCTTGCTTCATGTACTAGTTGGGCTTGGGCAGGAGCTGGGCATAAGGCTACACGTGGCTCACCTTGACCACCAGTTGCGGGGAACCGAGTCGGAGGCTGATGCCGACTATGTTGCCCAGCTAGCTCATCGTCTTGAAGTGCCGGCGACAATAGACCGGCGAGATGCAAAGGCTTATCAGAAAAGGAAGCGAATTTCGCTGGAAGAGGCGGCCAGGGAGGTGCGCTATCACTTTCTGGCCGATACTGCCAGCTCCATTGGGGCCAGTAGAGTGGCTACTGGCCATACCCTTGATGACCAGGTAGAGACGATACTGATGCACCTGGTGCGGGGGACGGGAACCCAAGGGCTTCAGGGCTTAAAGCCGAGTAGTGAGTGGCGGTTAAACGAGAAGAGGTTTACTGTAGTAAGACCCTTGCTTGAGGTAAGCCACCAGGAGACAGCCGACTACTGCCAGAGCTACCAGCTTGTGCCCCGGCTGGATACTACCAACCTGTCGCTATCGCCACTAAGGAATAGAATCCGCCACCAGCTCCTACCTTTGCTGAAAAGCTATAATCCACGGGTGGCAGAAGCCTTGCTCCGCACCTCTGCCATTACTGCAGAAGAGATTGCCTTTCTGGATGAAGAAGTCGGTCGCTTATGGGCTGAGATTGTTCAAAGACAGGAAGGTGTGATTATTCTGGACAAGGGCAGGTTTTATTCGTTGCATCTTGCTTTGAAGCAGCATTTGCTGAGGGCAGCTATTGAGGAGCTTTTGGGCAGTCTTAAAGATATTGAGACCCGCCATATAGAGGAAATAATAGCCGCCTTAGATAAGCCGTCGGGGAAGCAAATTAGCCTGCCTGGTGGTTTAGTCTTTGCCATAGAATACGACAGGTATTTGCTGGGTGCGGAGCCGGTTAGCCTTTGTCCCTTTCCCGTCCTGGAGGGTGAGTTTGCCCTCAAGGTGCCAGGAGAAACATGGCTTCCGGGATGGCAGGTTGAAGCAACCATCGTTGAGCCCTCCTTAATAAAGGGGACAGAGTTAATAAATAACGATTTTATCGCCTATTTTGACCTTGATAAAGCTGGTAATAAACTAAAGGTGCGCAGCCGCAGGCCGGGAGACCGATTTCAACCGTTGGGCTTGGCTCAGCCCAAGAAGCTTAATGAGTTTATGATTGATGCCAAAGTCCCCCGTGCCTGGCGGGGGCGAATCCCCGTTGTCTGCTCACCAACGCAAATCCTGTGGCTGGTCGGCTGGCGCATAGATGACAGGGTGAAGGTTACTGAGAGCACTAAGCAGGTTTTGCGGTTACAGTTTAAGCGGTGCTAAACTTCAGCCTCGTATTGTAGCTCGTTTATCAAATATCTTTTCTCCCACACGTTTGAAAGATGACAAATTGGGCTGCCGACGTTTTTGCTTTTCTATAATTGGCTTTAGTTTGTTGTAATCAGCACGCCAAATTTCACACAGTTCATATTTATTATCAAGCAGGGCAAGAAGCGCGTAGTCAAATTGATGTTTAGAAAAGATGCCTGTCCGACCTGCATCCCGAGGTAACCCTTCAGTTTCACTTCGGCGGGTCTTGATTTGAACTCGCAAGCCATCTTTGTCCATGGCATCAAAACCCTCTGAACGAGAATCCAATACTAATTTAAGCCCAAGCTGGTAACAAACCAAGAGCTCACCCACCTCTCCTGTAATGCCGAGTTTTCTTTTCCCGTGGGTTGCTGTTTCGTATACTAATGCCATATCAATCACTGACTTGATCTTATTGATAAGTTTGTTATCTATTTCTATTGCCTTGGGAGTTTCCATTGTTCTTCATCCTCCTTTGAAGAGCAAAATATAAGGGGCGTCTAAGAGGGGCGAAGCCCCTCTTTTTAATATCCTCCCCCTCTCCTTCAAAGGAGAGGGGGATTGGACGCAATTGATACCTTACAAATTCCAGAATCCCTGTGCTTCGTCTTTATAAAACCACTTAATAGGAAACCAATGAGGCGTGAAAAGAAGAAGTTAAATTGATTCTTAATAATACTCAATGAGCATCATAACTCATTAATCCAAACTCCGTTTTTCTTATAGCTAATAAAAGGCGGTACGCCAAGTTCATATCTCATATTTTCTTGTAGTGCCTTAATTGTTTCTTCTTGGTCGCTTGCTTCTGCTACTTTTCTTTCAAGATAGTCCTCTCGTAGCCTTAAGATACTCTGGTCGTTACCGCAAAAAGCTTTAGCGGATTCCCAATCGAGTGATCTAAACTCTTTCAGTGCGCCTCCAATCTTGGCTTTACGGTGATGGGTCTCCGCGGCTACTTTTTCCTGACTCATCTTGGGTACCTGACTAAGCAGTCTCAGGACCTCTAGTTTTTCATTGTTTGTGAGTGTTTCCCCCTTTTTCATAATTTTCCTCCAAAAAAGTCGAACGGGAACTATAGGGATATCGCTGGTTTCAAATTTGCCATGTAATATTGTCTTTAGCCTGATTATAGGATGATTAAAACCTGGATTGCAAACATAAAGGCATGCGGATTTCGAGAGGTTCGTGCAGTGTCTAGTAACCGTAAAAAGAATCGTCGTAGTTCAAGGAAAAAACTCGAGATATTAGTCACATGCGTGCATACACCCGATGCTGAGGCAAGGCTTTCCCAGGCGCTAGACATGTTATTAGCAGTAATCCCATGTGAGCCAACCGATCATGAAGATAGCGCTAAGAACTGCCAACAAACAAAGAGCTAGAAACAATGAAAACCTACCTTAAGCCGGACGAAATAGAGCTGATAGAGAAAGCAGCAACTAACCTGCGAGACCGATTGCTGGTCAGGCTGCTATTTCATTTAGGTTGCCGCATATCGGAAGCATTGGCTATAGCCGTCCAAGATATCGACCTTAAGCAGGGAGCAATTATCATCAAACACCTTAAAGACCGCATCAAGCTATCCTGTCCGGATTGTCGAACAAGGCTAAGTAAGGCTAATACCTATTGCCCGGGGTGCGCCCAAAAAGTAAACAAGGTAATAAAGGAGAAGTTCGAGCAGCCACGCCGTCGTATCCTGCCGGTAGACCCCAAAACCATAGCAATGCTCAAGGAATACATCGACCGCGGCGGACCAGTCAATCGCGGCGGACGATTGCTTCTCTTCGGCATCAATCGACACAGAGCCTGGCAGATAATAAAACAATGTGCCATAAAAGCAGGACTCCCCCGATTGATAAACCCTGAAACCGGTAAAGAGCATAATATCAGCCCCCATAGACTCAGGGATGCCTTTGCTGTCCATGCGGTAAAGCAAGATGACTCCGGAGATGGATTAAGGATGCTCCAGGAGCATCTAGGTCACGCCAGCATAAGTACTACCATGAGATACCGTAAGGTAGCCGGAGAAGAGCACCAACAATGGTATAACGGGCTTTTCCCACAGGAGGATAAGGCCGATGGTTCTACAGCTTAAGCCAAAAAGGGGCGGTTTTCTGCGTCCTTTCGGCCTTGGCTGGTTTATAAAAGAGTTTCTCTCCGGCAGCGCCCCTTATGGATCATCGGCAATCAATCCATCCACTGGCGCCCCTCAAGCCGATATCTTCTTAAACTATAAGAAAGCCCTTATCAGGGAAACAGCTATGGATAGAGCTGTCAGGGCTGAAGAAAGAAAGGCTAAAAGGGAAAAACGGTCGATTAATCCTGATAGGATAGATGAGCTATTCCAGAGGTATCTTGCCAGGTTGCCCTATAAAGCACAGGGATGTCGCTATCACTCATTTGTTGTCTATTTCTCTATGCTCCAGAAACTGGGGTGGGTAGAGCCTACGGGAATGGAAGAGCCCTCCGAATTCCAGGATAACTATCCCGAAGGACAACCCAGGAAATACTTCCGCCTGACTGCTATCGGTATGGCAGCTCCCGAGTCCGCTTGGGCTAATCCCCATAGAGCTCTTTATGGCTAATCTCCAGAGGCTTGGATAACCCCTGGTGATAACGCTAGAAACACCACAATAACCAATGAAGCCCTTTAGTACCCTCATGAAACCCAATCCATCAGCTGTCTAGCCCTTGCACAATACCTCTATTCCCATAACGAAAAGTGCAACAACATCCCTAACCAGAAGCCCTAAGAGAAGAGAAAAGCCAAGTAAGCCCTATTAAGCCCTCTATTATTGTGCAATTCCGATAGTTATAGCTTTAAGGTCTCCAAATAGTGCTTTCACTTCAAATCAGCATATCCATGTAAATATAGGTTCATTCTGTTAATGCACAAGAGCTCCTTTTGTGCAATCATAAAAACTGGAAAAACGCATAGAACCTTAACAATTAAATAGAGCTTAACCTGAACGCTTGCCTAGTCTAGGGCAAATAAAATGCCCTAGCCAGTGATTAGCAGAGCTAGGGCAAATCTAACAAAGGCGGGTGAACGCACAATGCTAGACATAGGCAAATATATCATAGACGAACCGTATCGGCAACACGGCAACGGCTATGACAAACTAGATGGGGATTGGCTTATCTATTATAAGGTAGCGACAAAGTTCTGCCACAAGGCTAGGTTTGAGGATAGAGAGGACTTGCTGCATACCATAATACTAAACCTTGCTGTCGCTCACAGGAATAACGGACATAAGCCCGATAATCCTTCGTGGATGTATCGCATAGCCAGCTTTACTGTAGCCCAATACTGGAGAGATTACTACAAGGCTACTAACGGTTTAGATTGCGGGCACTGTAGCAATCCGCAAAGGAAAAAGTGTAAGCGTGATAACCTCTATTCTGAATGTCCAAAGGCTATTAAAGTAGAATACCTGTCAAAGCCTATAATTGATAGTGAAGGCAATATCACGGAGCTTGGAGAGCTGATAGCCGATGATAAGGCAATTGACCTTCAGGCTTGGGTAGAGGATAAGACCTTTTTACTAGGTTGCCCACAAAGGCTGATAGACATTGCTGAGAAGATACGAGATGGCATAGCCTTAGACGGCAAAGACCGAGAATATATCAGTCAATTTAGACAAAAAGAGCAAAAAGCCTTTTTCAACCTGACAAAATAGCCCAAAAGCCCAAATATAGTAGTGGAAGCACTGTTTAGGCTAGCGGGTAGCAGCTAGGCGGTAGCTTACTACTAGGTGAAGCTGGCAGCCTTGCCCACTGCCAGATAGCCAAAAGGGGGTTTTGTGGAACAACTTAATATCGTGGGCAAGCGTTCAGGCGATGGCTTTATCGCTCATAAGGCTATACTGGTAAATGCCTTATCTAGGGCGTTATCCGAGAGGGTAACGCTAATGGACTTTACCATAGGGCGTAAAGGCTTACTCGGTTACCTTAAGGCTCTGGCAGGCAGTAACATTGTCAAGGTAGTGCCTGCCGACGGTAGTGCTAGCGGGGTGCAGGCTAACGGACATAAGAGGCTTAAGATTATCTGCGGAGCTAATACCAGCTACTTGGCTGATAGTGAGTGGATTGGTGAGAAAACGCCTATGACCCTTTGTGAGGTTAGGGTAAGCCCCTGTAACTCCGTCAAGCCTAATATCGGAAGCCTAGAACTAGCCGAGGCACTAAACAGGGTATTACCCTTTACCGCCAGTGATGACGCTAGGCCTATACTCCAATGCGTCAACTTCGTGGCTAAAGAGGGTAAGCTCACTCTAGTAAGTGCCGATGGCTTTAGACTTGCGGTAGTTACCCTTGACTATGATGACGGAGAAGGGCAAGCCTTAATTAGCCGTGAGGACTTGCGGGGTATAGCCAACGCCTTACGGAGAGCAAAGCGGGCAAGGGTTAGCTTTGAGGGTGAGGATGTTACCAAACCGTCAAGCCTCATTATAGACACCGAGCTAATACGCTATAAGTGGGTAAGTAACGGCGGT
>JAUWZL010000103.1 GCA_030615305.1 Dehalococcoidia bacterium | reverse complement strand
TTGAAGTTATAGACCGTAATCCCTTGGAAGGTCTCCTCGCTGACGAAGGTGGCGGGAAGGGCAGTCATTGCCGATGAAGACCAGAAGGAATATGTCTCCTGCTCCACTCCAGCCGGGAAGGTAAACTGACCGGAGCGGTCCATATCGCCATAGCCGGACACGTTCTTACGGGTCGTCCTATCAAGGCCATAGACCTCGGAGGAATCCAAATTTAAACCAATACCAGCGAGTACCTCTCCCGGGGAAAAAGTAATATCCTGCTTCATTAGCAGAACATCATCGCCCTCGATGCCAGTTGCCGTGAGCAGCCTTTCCACACTGGTGGGGATTTCAATCATGGACATGGTCTCTGGATTTAGCACCTGGACAGAGCCCTCAAACATGTACTCATTTTCATAGTCGGCCGGCATTTTAGCCATGATGGGGAAAATAACCAGCAGCCAAACTAGAGCGAGTGCGACCAGCAAGAGACCAGAAGTAGTCAAGCCCAGGCTCCAACCTTTCCATCTTAAGCTCACTTTGATTACCTCCTTTTTTTATCTTGTTTTAGATTGATGGAATTGAGGCATTGTAACCTATCGCTACAACTTTTGCAAGCTTTTTTATCATGGAGAAGTTGTCACTCCCTCCTATATAGCCTATAATCTATGTTGTAATTTGATATGGAGCTACAGGTGAATCTTTCTATTCAACTGGCGCCAAAAAATGAGCATGGTCTATTCCTGGCTAACCCGGTGATGACGGCTTCTGGCACCTTCGGCTATGGTACCGAGTATAGCCATCTGTTTGATATTCAGAGGCTGGGAGCAATCGTCTGTAAGGGGACCACGCTTGAGCCAAGAGATGGTAATTCTCAGCCAAGACTGGTTGAGACGGCATGTGGCCTGCTCAATTCCATTGGGCTGCAGAATATTGGCCTTAAGGCGCTTATTAAGGAAAAGGCACCCATCTGGGCGAACTGGCGGGTACCGGTCATCGCCAATATTGCCGGCGAGACTATTGATGACTACGCTAAACTGGCTAGCGCTCTGGATGGGGTGGCTGGAATCAGCGCTCTTGAAGTAAACATTAGTTGCCCCAATATAAAAGCCGGTGGTGCTGAATTTGGTGCCAACACTGAATCAGCCGCCAGGGTAACCTCCGTCGTCAGAGAGGCTACTTCTCTACCAGTATTGGTCAAGCTGACGCCCAACACCAGTGACATAGCCGGCATAGCTATCGCTGTGGCTGAGGCTGGTGCCGATGCAATATCCTTGATAAATACCCTGAAGGGCATGGCTATAGATATAGATAAACGGCAGCCCCTGCTGGGCAATGTAACTGGGGGCCTGTCTGGGCCAGCTATTAAACCGGTGGCCCTGGCTATGGTATATAAGGTAGCCGGTGCCGTGGACCTGCCCCTTGTTGGCTGTGGCGGTATCACAAAAGCTTCAGATGCTCTTGAGTTTATTATGGCCGGGGCCAGTGCTGTCCAGGTAGGCACCGCCAGTTTTATCAACCCGCGCGCCCCTCTTGATATTCTGGAGGGGATAGAAAAGTTTATGGCTGAAGAGGGGATAGAAAACATAACCGACCTTATTGGAGCTGCACGGCACAAGCCTTGACAGATAAAAGGCAGAATATGCTTAAAGGAATTAAGAAATTGGGCAAGGGTGAATAGAATGGCGAAAAGCAGAACCGGGCTCATTCTGCTAATTATGGTATGCCTCTCTACCTTAACCTTAATCGGGTGTGGTAAGACTGCTGAACTGGAAATCATAAGCGTATCATCCCAAGAAACTTCAGTTTCTTACTCAGGGGTTGATGACTATATTGAGCAGCAAATGATGGGTGAGGATATCCCCGGCCTGGTGGTAGTCGTTGTTCAGGGAGATGAAATTGTATATCTGAAAGGCTTTGGTGTTACCAGCCTCAAAGACCCTTCCCCGGTGACGCCACAAACTATCTTTGACATAGCATCAATCAGCAAATCATTTACCGCCCTTGGCGTA
>JAUWZL010000049.1 GCA_030615305.1 Dehalococcoidia bacterium | reverse complement strand
TAGAGAGTGGCAAAATTCTTTAGGATTTTTTTATTGGACCTACCAGTGTAATCTCGGTGCCGATCGTCTGAATAAGCCTTTATGCTGAAAATGACCTCGTCTATGTACTCAAGGCCAGACAGCTTCAAGCCGTTGGTCAGGATAACATTATAGCAATGAAACTCCTTGTGGAGGGCTTCAGCCAGCGCCGGCAGCTCCGGGTCAAGGGCTGGCTCAGTGCCCATGAAGATAACCCGGTCAATATCCTGCCCCTTTAAGAGTGTCATCACCTCTGGCAAAGACAAGAAGTGGGTTGGTGGACTTTCTAAGGGTTTGTTGGCGAGCATGGCAATGGGGTTATCAAACAAGCCAAAATCCAGTTTCTCATAATAGGTATAGCAGGCATGACAACTCAGGTTACATTTAGTCCAGAAGTGAATGTCAACCGACCTGCAACTCGGCTCATACGTGATGTGATATACCTTCATAAATTGCCCTAGTCCTGATAGTTAGCCAGCCTCAGGGCTTGCACAAATGCCTAACGTTGTTTCTTTTGTTGAAATGATAAAACACTTGAAAACGACATTCTATCCATATTCTAGATAATACGAGATAAGCCGGCCAGACTAGTAGGCTGGTTCCCCGTAATCTGCCTCTATATCACCTTCAATAATGTTAATCCAGCAATCTTTCACGATAAGAAAACCAAATATTATGCCCTGGGCCTCACCGACGATATCTACCACAAAACCCTCTCTGATACTCTCCACGTCTGAAGGATATCTGGGCCTGAATTTAACAGAACCATTCAAAATATAGAACTCGATGGGCCTAGCGATATAGAAAAAATTGCTTACCTTTTCCACCGTTACCCCGGAAAACAGGAGTCTTTCCCCCTCATATTTGGCATCGGCAGCGGCCTCATCGGTCATATACTCTTGGTATAGTTGGTCAACAGTTACCTCTACGGGGGGTGGTAGAGGTTCCTCAAACGTAGGAAATGTCGGGACAGCAGAATCGTTGCCGGCACAACCAGACAGGACAACTAAGCTGATTACCAGAATGCCTATTAAGCTCAGGAAAAGGTACTTGACCTTGCCCTTCATAGCCAACCTTCCCTTATTTTGCCACCCCCAAATAGATGACTACCGGCTTGCCCTGCGATGGCGGCGCCAGGGAAGCCACCAGGCTAGGGCAAGTAAGATGATGGCCGGCAGGCCAATTAGCCATAGAAACTGCCAAGCAGCAATTGTTTCCATCTCGGCGATGGAACCAGCAATGTTCTGGATCATGAACAGCAGTAGTAATAGACCCAGGGCGCCAATGAGCCACTCATACCATTTGACCACTATCTTTCGGCTGCGCAGCCACAGCGCCAATGTCAGCAGACCGGCACTGATAACCAAACCAATAATAAACCACATAATAGACATAGCTTACTACCTCCTATTTTCAGATTGAGCTACCTCTTCCGGCACGGCTAATCTACCCAGCCCCACGGGGGCAGGTCAAGATCCCACCAGCCCTCAATCTCCTCTGGGTCTGTTTTCCGCCCATAGTCCAAAAAGTCATCCATTCTCCTGAAGAAGCCGTTAAACAGTGAAGTGTTAGCTGTCGTCCATCTCTGTAGGTCATGGTAGAAGGCCTTGTGTCCCCCTTTGGACAGGGGGCAGACGGCAAAGCAGATAGAACACATCGAGTTCTGATACATATAGGCATTGCACATTTCCTGGGCTAAGAACCAGTTGCGGACACCAGAATGGAGGTACGGCTTGCCGTGTGTTTCCCAGGAAGGCTCAGTGTCATGGCTTATCGCCTGTGCCGGGCAATTCTGGGCACATTTCTTGCAGGTCTTGCAGAACTTCATAACTCCAAAATCTACCGGTTTGCCCGGGGCCAGGGGTAGGTCAGTGATTAGCTTCCATATCCTCTGCCTGAGCCCAAATTCTGGGGTGATACAGTGGGCCATGCGGCTTAGCTCACCCAGCCCAGCCAGCACCGAGAAGCCGGTGGCTATTCCTAGGGAATTGAAATTGTCGACCTCGCCCAAGCCCATGTAGCCCAGTGTGCGCAGGAAATTCTGGAGCTGGCCCTGGAGCAGGGTTCTTAGGTTATACATCGCGAAAGTCGTCCGAATTGCAACCTCGGTCGGTGCCCTCCTCATCGACTCATCTGACATCCGCAGGGAATAGACGATGACCCAGCGGGCTTTCTTGGGGATTACCCGGTACGTTTCATCCGCCTCTAGGTCTTCATAAGGCTCATCCACATCAAGGATGTCCAGGCGAGGGTAACCGGGACCGGCGTCATGGGAGTAAATCAGTTTCTCCGTGGTATTGGTGTCCAACTCAACAAAGCCTACATGGTAAGCGCAGTGGAGACTTAAGAATGCCCGCACTATTCGGGCATTCTCTTCCGGTGTGCCCTCCCAGCGGGGGACTCCTAGGTCCTCAGGCCTTGGCGATGTCTGTGGCCCAACGAAAGATACCGGGGCCCAATGGTGGGCACCAGATAGAGCCACGTCTTTTAGGGTACAGCCCGGCTTATTATCCAATATCCGCTGGCGTGTGTTCGCTGCTGCAGCCTTGAATACCTGTGCCAGTTGCTCTGGGCCTATGGCTTTCCTAAGACCCTCAGCCCACATGCTTTCTCGGCGGGACCAGCGCTCCATAATACTCCAGTTAATCTCACAGGTAGGATTATCTACCTCTTTGGCATACCAAGCTTTCTTGCCGTCGGCCCCAGGTGACGCCATGAGCTCATCCAGGTCATGGATTACCGGAACTGAGACGGCAGCAGCACCCAGCCCGGCACCCCCCAAGCCCAACAGCTTAAGGAAATCCCGGCGGCTTAATGTGGAATGATGTTTGCCCATGTTAACTTTACCTCCTTATTTTTAGCCTTATTGCTAAAAAACTTGAGAGATGTTTTACCTATAGTAATTGTAGTGTTATTTTGTCTAATTTAAGTAGAAACAGCCCCCGATATTGCTAGATGATGCCATCATATACAAGATTTATACCCCCCTGTCAACTCCCTATATCAGTCCATATTGACATTTTAGCCGTCTAGACTAGTAGATCTCCTCTATTTCTTCAGCAGTATAGCCGTCACCTTCAATAATCATAATCCAGCAATCTTTTATATAAAGGACTCCCCATATCAGGCCTTGGGCCTCACCCACTATATCCACCACAAAACCTTCTCTAATAAAATCTATGTCCGAAGAGTATCTAGGCTTAAATTTAACAGAATCAGTCATAATATAGATGTCAGCAGCTTCATTAGCCCGATGGTCCAAGAGATGGTTGCTTACCTTTTCCACCGTTACCCTGGAAAACAGGAGCCTTTCCTCCTTGTATTTGGCACCGGCGGCGGCCTCATCGGTCATATACTCTTCGTATAGTTGGCCAACCGTTACCTCTATGGGGGGTGGTTCGGGTTCAGTAAAAGTAGGAACGGTAAAACCATTTTCTGCGTTTCCTGTACAACCACTAAGGTAAATTAAGCCAACTACCAGAACAGCTATTATAACCAGAAAAAGACCTTTTAACTTACCCTGCTTCATCGCATAATCTTTCTTTCTTTTTATTCCCAGCGCCTTTATGGGCTAATTTTGTCATGGCGGTATCTAGCCCTTTCTGATACTGCTAATCTACATAGCCAAATGGCGGCAGGTCAAGGTCCCAGAACCCCTCAATGTCCTCTGGGTCATCCCTCCGTCCATAGCCTAAGAAGTCATCCATTCTCCTGAAGAAGCCATTGAACAGCGAGGTGTTAGCTGTCGTCCACCGCTGCATATCGTGGTAAAAGGCCTTGTGTCCCCCTTTGGAGAGGGGGCAGACGGCGTAGCAGATGGAGCACTCCTCTATCTGCCGCCAATAGGCCTGGCACTTTTCCTGGGGCCAGTACCAAGTCTTAACGCCAGGGCTATGGTATGGCTTGCCCTGGGTATCCCCGGAAGGCTCGGTATCGTGGCTTATCGCCTGTGGCGGACAATAGTCAGCACATTTTTTACAAGTGCGGCAGAAGCGCATGGCTCCGAAATCTATTGGCTTACCCGGGGCCAAGGGCAGGTCAGTGATTAGCTTAAATATTCTCTGGCGAAGCCCGTATTCCGGGGTGAGCACATGGCCCATGCGGCTCAACTCACCCATACCAGCCATTACGGCAAAGGCGGGGGCAATGCCCAGGGCATTGTACCTTGAGACCTCGCCCAAGCCCATGTAGCCCAGCGTGTGCAGGAAGTTCTGGAGCTGCCCCTGGACCAGGCTTTTCAGCTGATACATGTAATATTGCGCCCGATTGCCAAGCTTGGTCGGTGCCCGCCTCATGACTTCGTCTGACATTCGCAGGGCGTAGACAATGACCCAGCGGGCCTTCTTGGGGATGACCCGGTAACCCTCTCCCTCTGATGGTTCATCAACATCAAGGATGTCAAGTCGGGGCCCCTGGCCGAAAGGGAGGGTGTGCCAGGAAATGTAGTCGTGGGAGTAAATAAACTTCTCCGTAGTATTGGTATCCAGCTTGACAAAGCTTACCTGAGAGGCACCATGAAGGCGTAAGAATGCCCGTACAATGCGGGCATTCTCTTCCGGTGTGCCATTATAACGAGGGACTCCCAGCTCCTCAGGGGTTGGCGATGTCTGGGGTCCAATGAAACTATAGGGGGCGTATTGGTGGGCATCATGTAGTGCCACGTCCTTTAGGGCATAGCCCGGCTTTTTCTCCTTTATCCATTGGATCCTGTTTTTTTGCCCGACCTTGAGAATCCTTTCAAATTCCTCGGGGCCTATGGCTTTCCTTAGGCCGCCAGCCCACATTACCTCTGAGTAGTCAAAGCGCTTCATAATGCTCCAGTCGATCTCACATGTGGGCTTATCTACCTCCTTGACGTACCATAGTCTCTTGCTTTCGGCTTCAGGTGACGCCATTACTTCATCCAGGTCATGGAATACCGGGGCCGAGACAGCAGCGGCACCGAGTCCAACACCCCCCAGGCCCAGCATCTTCAGGAAATCCCGGCGGCTTACTGTAGAATGATGTTTAGCCATTTTTACTGCCTACTTCCTGTATTCCAATTTGCTAGTCAA
>JAUWZL010000076.1 GCA_030615305.1 Dehalococcoidia bacterium | reverse complement strand
TCGCGTAACATACGGCATATAATGCTTAACACCAATGGTCTCAGGCTGGCGCAAGATCCTGATTTTGTCCACCAATTAGCTTACTATGAGCCAACTATCTATTTGCAGTTTGATGGTCTGACTACCCAAACTTATGATATTTTGCGGGGACGTGACCTTTTAGCCATAAAACAGAAGGCTTTGGATCACCTCGCTGAGGCAGGAATTTATGCCATTCTGGTGGCCACGATTACTCAGAGCATCAATGAAAGTGAAATCGGTGATATTCTACGGTACGGGTTGAAGCACCCGGCAGTACTGGGGATCAATTACCAGCCAGCAACGTTTACCGGACGCTGCCAGGTTCCTTTTGATCCTATCCGCCGCACCACTGTAACAGACGTGCTTCATGCCATCGAAGACCAGACTGGTGGTTTGTTTCAGTTGAGCGATTTCCGGCCTGTTCCCTGCCCCCACCCGACCTGTTCTGCTTGTACTTACGCATTTGTAGATGGTAATCAAGTCATACCCATTCCACGTTTGGTAAACGTCGATGATTATCTGGACTTCGTCGGTAACCGCTCTGCACCGGACCTGTCGAAGGAGCTTCAGTCAGTGCTTGAGTCACTTTGGAGCATGGCAACGGTCATGGGCAGTGATAAGACAATAAATAACCTAAACTGCGCTGCCTGCACCGGTGATTTAGCAATAACTGCCAAATCTAAGCTAACGCCGGATCACTTTTTCTTGATTCAAGTTCACGGATTCATGGATAAGCACAATTTTGACCTAAAGCGACTTATGAAATGTTGCGTCCACGAATTATTGCCTGACGGCCGAGCTGTGCCTTTCTGTGCCTACAACAACCTGGGCTATAGAGAGCGAGCTACTTACTTGCAGGAGGTATCACAATGACCGATATAGTTAATGACGCTGAAATCAAAATCCGCTGTGCCAGCTTTTACTAGAGCGATGTAGTTCGTATGCTCATAGGACATGTCCTGCATCCGGGCGGTCTTGAATTGACAGGCTATCTTGGAACAGCGTTAGGACTGAATAGTGCAGACAAGGATAACCTTTTTGAGGACACAGACTGTCAGTTTGTTGAGCAGTGCACTAACTAGCTAGTCTACCGACATTTTGCCGACAAACTATTTAGCACCCAGTGGCACAAGGCGACACAGCCAGATACAAACTGTGGCTTGACACCAGACCAAGCAACCCATTAGGCTATCTAGTGCCACAGGGTGGCATACCTGCCTCGTAAATGGGGTTCAGGTGGTCGGAAGGTTCAAATCCTCTCACCCCGATTTTTGACATCTCCTAACCAAGGGTTATCAAGTCTCAATCTGTTCAACCTGATAGCGCACCTTGCCCGCAGGTGCCGTTACCTCTATTACTTCTCCCTGACCGTGACCAATAATGGCTTTACCTATAGGTGAAGCAACGGAAATCTTGCCTTTGGTCGGGTCTACCTCTGTGGGACTGACCAGAATATAGCGCAGTTCTTCGCCAGAAGCAAGGTCACGGAGGATAACGCTATCACCAATACTTGCCTTGTTGGTAACCTCCTGTTTATCAATGACAACTGCTGACTTCAGAGTCTCTTCCAGCTCTCTAATCCGCCCCTCTAAGTGCCCGCGCTGCTCTCTGGCCGCTTCCAGAGGCGCATTTTCACGAAAGTCCTTATCAGCGGCTGCCCGGCGCATTTCATCAATAGCCTGAGCACGCTTACCCTTAAGGGCAGCAAGCTCAGCCTCCAGTTCAGCATACCCCTGCTGCGTTAAAGAGATAGTCTCTGGCAGAGCCTGCCTAGACGAAGGCTGGAATCTGGTTTTCCCTTTCTTACCCTTAAGGTGAGTAGCCAGATTACTCTTGCTCCACCCTTCCTTCTTAGCATAGACTAGGAAGGCTCGTATCAGCTCAAGCTTTCTTAAGTAATCGGTATCTGATAATGATAACTGCTCAGCATAGTTAGCCACCTCAGGAGCAGTAAGTCCAGCAAAAGGTCGTTCCCCTCCATACCAGCGAATAAATCTATATACCTCCTGCTGGCTCACTCCTCTTTCTTCGGGTGACAGGCTAGCTAGAAAACGACTGGCTGCTTCACCCAGGCTTGGATTCGAATTACCACTATTCACTTCTAGATACCTTTTTTTTATAAATATTGCTACTCGGCTTCAAACTTTGCCTACTAGATGAAAAGGAATCTTCGTCATCTTAATAGCCTTAGCCACCGCTTTGTGTCCTAGTAGCCTCAATAGCGCCTTACCGTGCCAGTCAAAGAGGAAATCACCTGCTTTAAGCAAGGCTTCGTCAATACCTTCAGATTCTATTACATCAAATATCCTATCAATCTGCCTGTCGTTAAGGCGCTCATAAAGTTTCCGAGCCCAGTAGCCTATTCTCAGCTCCTGCCCCAGCCTTCGCCTCCACCCGCGCTCATAGCTAGCCAGACTCTTAGCCGACAGGTCATTACTCTTCAGCGCCCGGTGCAAATTATTGGCGGCTATGTCAGCACACAGCAGACCATAGTAGATGCCACCACACGTGGTTGGTTTTACCTGCCCTGCCGCGTCACCTACCACCACTAGCCTATTGCCGTAAGTTCTAGGCAATGGCTTCAGTGGAATTCCCCTATAACATGGGTTAACCTCAGCCGAAGCTATTTTCCCTTGAGCCAGCAGGGATGACATCAACTTTCTTAGATACAACCCTGAGCTGCGGCGGGATAGCAACCCTGCCAGAGCCCGCTGTGGCGAGGTTGGCACCAGCCAAGCAAAAAAGGCCGGAGCTATCTGCTGACCAAAATAGACCTCTATTTCCTCCACCTCCATCGTTTCTACCTCAGCCTGGGCTCCCATAACAAAATCACCAACCCTACCCAAGCCTAATTCCTCACTAAGTCTCGAGCCAAAGCCAGTGGCAACAACCACTGCTCTAGCCTCAAGGTTCAACCCTTCTCCGTGACAAGTTGCCTCAATTCTAACCCTATTATCTCCAACCTCTATGCCCCTGACCAAGCTATTTAACACATATTCCGCTCCCTTACCCTGAGCTCGACTGGCCATAGCCATATCAAAAGCTGCCCGGTCTAAAATACAGGCCTGTGTAGCCCCGAGCCAAGGCAAATTGAGCGACTTCCCTGAGGGCGAAAATAACCTGGCACTGCTTGCTCGCCCTAAAATGACACTGTCATCAATGGCAAAGGAGCTAACACACTCTTGGCTAATAACGCCGGTGCAGCAAGCCGGCCTCCCCAGCCTTTCCTTCCGCTCTACTACTGCCACCGCATACCCCATCTCAGCCAGCTTATAAGCCACATAGCTTCCCACTGGTCCACC
>JAUWZL010000061.1 GCA_030615305.1 Dehalococcoidia bacterium | reverse complement strand
AACTGTTAGTAGCTGGGGGTGTTTTGTCACTCTATCCTGACTGATTGAGTTAATGGCTGGCATTATATTGAATAGTTCCTGTATAGACTAGGCTTCTTCTGAGGCGAGTTTGCCGCCTGTTGCCCAGTTATGCTTTGGGTTATCCTTGAAAATGATATGAACCTGGTCTGGGGGAACGCCGATTTTGGTAAATTCTGTCGTTATGCCATGTGCTAGCTGCTTTTTCTGCTCAACAGTACGCCCCTGCCACATCTCAACAATAACTACTGGCATGCTGCCTCCTTGTTTTGGATTGGTAGCTGGTCAGTCACGCTGGAACTTTTTCTTCAGGGCTTCTATTTCCTGTAGCTTGTCAAACTCTTCCTGGCTCAGGGGCTGGCAGCTCTTGAGTTTATTATTCTCCAGATTAATGGTGAACAGCGCTCTACACTTCCAGCACTTATATGGCCCCTGATAGCTTGACTCTACTAGGGAAATGGTGCCCTCGGTAGCGCATTCAGGACATTTTATCTTGACTAACATAACCTGGCACTCCTCCTTAACAATTATTCTATAACTGGTTATTATCAGATAACATTTACTTTGGAAAAGAACAGGTTGGCTACTAACCCGGCTATAATCGGTAATATGAAGGTACAGGCAAGCCGGATGGCAGTAAACTTCCAGCCCATTATACCTATTTCTAGTGGCAACCGGGTAAGGGCCCATAATGACCATCCTGTCATAAAGGCTACCATGGTGCCTATACCGGCACCGGCTTGTAAAAGTCCGGCGGCAATGGGCATAGCGGTAAAAGGGCCGCCTGGTGTAAGACCGCCCGCTACTGTACCAATTAAGATGCCTCGGACACCAGATTCGCCACCTATCCACTTGGCTATCAGCTCGGTGGGCAGAATAAACTGAATAGTACCAGCTATGATGAAGGCAAAAATCAGCAATGGCAGAATCTGGAGCAGTATGTTCCCGGCTGCTTTTAAGCCCAGAATATGTTCCCCGCCCCCCTTTTGGTAGGCAATGATGAGCAGGGCAATAGCAATGACGCCCATTATTATTGTCGGGATAAGCATTTGGCGGAACCTCCTCTTTTTACTCATCTGATTTCTCCATCTAATTCTCTAAACCATCATGGTTGTGCTTGGTAATATTATCAATTTGGCTATAGATAGGCAAACTAAATACTCTAACTAATCTTCCTTACCAGAAGACATATATTGTGGGAGAATAATTTTAGTGGGAAGTGGTAGGAGCTTTCAGGAAAGGAACTTATTACCTGAAAGCCGGCTTTCTTGACCAGCGTTTCCAGCTCGGCATAGGAGAAAAGATAGTAGTAGCGATAAAAGGTCTTACCCTTCTTACGCCAGGGCACAAATACCTCTTTGGGCTTGAGCCAGAACCTGGATTGCCATCGGTTCCATACTGTGATGAAGGCTTCACCCCCCGGCTTTAAGACCCGCCTCAGTTCGTTTATTACCCTTTCTCTTTCTGCCGCACCCTTTATATGATGGTAGGTAGCCACCGATATTGCCCAGTCAAAGGTCTCATCAGGGTAGGGCAGGTATCTAACATCAGCTAACGATAACTCTACATTAAAGTTAAATTTCTGGGAGTACTTTCGGGCAAGCTTAAGCATCTCGGATGAAAAGTCCACGCCATAAAGCTCAAAATGATGCCTGAAGGCTAAAAAGTCTGGGCCATGGGCACAGCCAAGGTTAAGTAGTTTGCCCTTCTGCCAGCGCTGGGCCATCATCTTTAGCTCTTTACCAAAGATAGACCAGTGCCTGAAGTTGTACCACCCCGGTGCTATCTGGTTGAAGACATCTCTAGTCACCCTATCCCCTTTATCCCCTTCCCCTCAAGGGGAAGGGGAATTTATTTTAAGAGGGGCGAAGCCCCTCTTGGACACCCCTTAACAGAGATTTTTCTAGCGCCGGAAGGGCGCTCACTACTCTTACCAGCCAAGTAAAGGCTTCAGTTGTTGCCCAGGCTTAGACCTGCTAGACTGATTATGACCCCTTTAGTGGAGTATACAATGAAGAAACTGGCCAGGACAATATCCGGGGTAACCCCGGTAGCAGTGATGACACTACCCATGAAGTGCCCGGGACGGTGCATCTACTGCCCCAGTTTTACGATTACGCCGCAGAGCTATACACCGGAGTCGCCAGCAGTGCTGCGGGCAATAAAGTGTGGCTATGATGCCCAAAAACAGGTTGAACTCAGGCTGAGGATTCTATCAGAAATGGAGCACCCCACGGATAAGGTTGAGCTGATAATAATGGGCGGCACCTTCCTTGCCTGCCCTGTAGACTATCAGTATCAGTTTGTCAAGGACTGTTATGATGCCTTAAATGGTGTGGAGTCAGCCAATCTGGAGGAGGCAAAGCGGCTTAACGAGACCAGCAAGCACCGTTGTGTCGGACTGTGTATAGAAACCAGGCCTGACTGGTGCCGGCAAGAAGAGGTGGACCGGATGCTTGAGTTTGGCACAACCAGGGTGGAACTCGGGGTTCAAACTATAGATGACCGAATCTACCAGCTGGTGGGCCGGGGGCACAGGGTAAGAGATGTAGTTGACGCCACAGCATTGCTCAAGCAATACGGCTTTAAGGTACACTACCACTGGATGCCGGGTCTACCTGGCTCAACCCCAGAGCAGGACCTAGAGCTATCGGCAAGGCTGTTTGATGATGCCCATTTCAAGCCGGACGGCTTGAAACTGTACCCGACTATGGTTGTCGCTGGCACCGAGCTGGAGCGGTGGTATCTAGATGGGCGCTATCAGCCGTATGATGATGATACCATGGTCAACCTTGTGGCTAGTATTAAAGCCATTGTCCCCAAGTATGTCAGAATCTCACGGGTGTTGCGTGATATCCCGGCAAAGTTTATTGTCGCCGGTCTGAAAGATTCACTACGTGCAGTAGTCAAAAAGCGAATGGAAAAGCAGGGGTTTTACTGTCACTGCATCCGCTGCCGTGAATATGGGCACCGGGCACAGGATGGCTGGGAAATAGGCGTACCTGTTTTAACAAGGATAGACTATGACGCTTCGGGTGGTAGGGAAATTTGTCTTTCTTTTGAAGATGAACAGGAAACAATTTTTGGCCTTCTGCGGATGAGGCTTCAAGAAAAGCATGTACCAGGATTAGGGCAGAAAAATGGTAGTCTAGCCCTGGTAAGAGAATTGCATGTCTTTGGCCCCGAGGTTGCTTTGGGCAGGAGAGATATGGCTGCCGCCCAGCACAAGGGGTTGGGCAGGTTGCTACTCTTGGAGGCAGAGCGGATAGCTACCCAGGAATTTAGTGTGCCGCTGATTGCCGTTTTGAGCGGGGTCGGTGCCCGGGAATACTACCGCTCCGATTTGGGCTATAGCTTTAAGGCGGGCTATATGGTTAAAAAGCTTGAGGCTTATGCCCAAACATTATAGTCTTTGTTGGAAGCAATGTGTAGGCCGGGCATTCTACTTTACTTCTCTTCCTGACCCCAGTTTTGCATCATTTCCTTTATACGCTGGGCAAGCCTGGGACTTGAGCGTAGGCGCTCAATAAAGAGGGGGCAGCCTTCCAATAGTGAGTTCTGAGCCGCGGTTGCCATGCTAGAGATAAGGTTTTGTATACCCAGGTCGGCCTGCTGTGAGATATCTGACCCAGGTGTTGATGCTAGCTGTCGTCGGATGTCCTCGGCGGTAAATCTCATAGGCATTATGCACGATTTATACCACGGGCACTCCTTGCACTGCATTATGCTGTAGGCTTCATCTAAGACATCACTCATATCTTGGTCTCCTATTCATTTATTGTGTATACTAGGATTATGGCATTATTAAATTTAAGTAGTTTTCTATCTCTGCTGTATTCCTGAATGCGCCAAGCTTCCTTGCTTGAATTATACCATCTTTATCAATGAAGAAGGTATCCGGTATGCCGCTGACATTATACTTGAGAGATATTGCCCCATCGGTATCCAAGAGTGCTGTAAAGGAAAGGCTGTTTCTTTCCATAAACTCCTGTGCCTTGGCATGCGTCTCTCTTTTATTGATTGCCAGTATTACTAGCCCTCTGTCTTGCCATTCCTCGTGTATTTGCTGAATATAGGGCATTTCCCATACACAATAACCACACCAAGTTG